>JBIPLL010000585.1:0-4929 GCA_044368425.1 Beijerinckiaceae bacterium | reverse complement strand
GCGCTCTGGTTCAGCCCCCAGCCGTTCCAGAGCGCTCCCGGGCTCGATCTTTTCTCTTACGGCACGTCCACTGCTGGCCAAGGGTTTTCCGGGCTCGCGGTCGATATCCGCTTCGAGCTGGATGGTGAGGGGGCGTTGGCACCGGGCAGCAAAACGGTGACCGGCACGCTTGAGGCGCTCAGCCTCACGCCAAGCACGGATGCGGCGCGGGACGGCTCGCTGATGCACAATCTGCCGCTCAAGATTTCGAGATTCCTCAGCGATCCGAAGGGTCTCACGGCAAGCTCTTTGGGCGCCAGTCCAGTTCATGTGGCCCAGCTTGAGCCGCAAATGACACTTGTGCCGTCGCCCGGGCCCTCGCCGCAAGGGTCGCCCGGCTTCCAGCCGCTTCTGACCCCTTCGGGTCCGGCGCCCAACGTGACGGCCAAGCCGCAATTCGCGCTGGAGTTCGACATGCCCCTCGGCTCGCTCGGGGCGCTTTCGAACGTTCATGCCGGGTTGATCGCCAAGCTGATCCTGGGCTGGGGGCCATCGACCGTGGTGCCCGGCAGCGACGCGGCAGCGGTCATGGTGCAACTGCCCTCTGCCTTTGCTGGCTACGGCGGTTTCGAACTGCAGGGTATTCTCAAGACGATCTTCGGAGATGCCAATCTGCTGAAGGTCGATCTGGACAGCGGGCCAGTCTACGCGGTGCTTTTCGGGAATATACAGCTGAGCTTGTTCGGCTACAATTTCCCGCCCGGCCTCGCCGTCGACTTCCTGCTTTTTGCTGGAGACGCAGCAACGTCGAACGGCGGGTCGAACATCGCCTGGTTTCTTGGCGCCAAGCCAACCAAGAAAAAGGCAACGAGCCCATGAGCGCGCAGCAAGGCTCTGCCGGTCAGACCGTGAATGCGGCTGTCGCCTGGCTCAACCGGGTGCTGGGAAGCCGCCTGCCGACCTTGCCGTTTCCCGGCCTTGCTGCCGTGCTGACGCGGCTCTGGTCGCTGATTGTGCCGGACCCGCTGCCGGCCCCGGGCGACGGGCTGCCCTGGGTAATCAAGATTGAGGGCGAATTGCCGGATGTACTGCCGGGCACGCAGGTGGTGCTCAAGGATTTGTCGATCCAGGTGGCCAGCACGACACCGCCGCTGGCCTCTCCGCATCTGATCTGGCCGCCCGCGCCGCCGTCACCCGCCTCACCGTCGCTGTCGCCCGGCAGCGCTAGCTGCGGCGGGCCGCCCAAGCCCGCCCCTTCGAACGCCTGACCCCTTCGTAGTCCCCCCCCAACCACCCTCCAGATGAGTTTCAAGCCATGACCAACTTGCCTGCAGCGCCGCTTCGCGGATCCTCGCCATCCTCGCCATCCTCGCCCGATCAGGGCACCAGCATTTCCTTCGCCGCGACCATCGACTTCAACGGCCAGCCGATCGCGATCAACACCGGCGACGTCTCCAACGGCCTGAACAATCTGGTCTTCAACCTCAACGCCCCGGTCGACATCGGCTCGATCGACGACTTTCTGGATTGGCTGAAAAGCGAGTTTGGCGTTCCCTTCGATCACAACGACCTCACCAATGTGATCGACAAGATCCCAAGCAGCCCGACGTTTCTTGGCGATTTTAAGAACGCCATCGAAAAGATCTTTTCAACCGACGTCTGGATCACCGTCCTGAACGTGAACGTGAAGGCGAAGTCCTTCCAGATTGGCGTCACCTTCCCCGTTGATCTGCAAATCGTGAGCTTCCTCAAGCTCAACTCCATCGGCGTCATGGTGGCGAAAGCCGACAGTTCCACCACTTCGCCCAGCAGCCCGTAGGTTGTGAAGGCCATGGCCGGTGACTCCAATATCGTCCTGAAGGCGAGCGTCGAGGTCTTTGGCCTCGATGCCGACGTCGATATTCAGATGGCCGGCGGCCCGGTGTCGATCCGGCTCGCGCCGTCGACGCCGGTCGATTTCAAGACGCTGTGGCAAGATATCAGCAACGCCCTCGAAGAGATCGCGGGCTTTGGGCTTCCCGACCTGGGCGCCTGGAAAGACCTCATCGACTTTCCCGGTGAGATCATGCCAGCGTTGTTCGTCAGCCCCTCGGGCTCCGACACCGGTGGGCTTGCCGCTTATCTGTCGCTCGAATTTCTCGAACCGATGTCGATTGGTGGAAAGATCGACCTCGGCCACGGGGTCACCGTCGAGATCACCCCGCATTTCACCATCAAGGCGCTTTACATTGGCTACGAGGCGGGGACCGGAAAGGGGCTCGATCTGCGGGCCAAGGTGACCACGGACACGACTTCGACCCAGGGGTCGCCCGGCGCGAAGAAGACGCAGATCGTCAGCTACCCGTTTCCGGTGCCGGCGCAGGATTCTGCGGGAACGTTCCAGCTCAATTACATCGGGCTCGGCCAGCATGTCGGGCCAACGGTCCAGGTCACCGCGACCGATCCCATGGCCGCGATTTTCGACCAGCTTGAAGCCGATCTGTCGGGTGACGATCCTGAAACGATCCTGACCTCGCTTGCGAAGAACTTCTATCAGCCGGACCGCGACTGGTTCGTCGCGGCCGATGTGGAGCTGAAGGGCTTTCGCATCCGCGCCCTGCTGAACGATCCGACGCTCTACGGGCTTGAAATCACGGTGGCCGACACGCCGCCAACGTTCTTTTCGGGGCTGCTGTTCGAGATCCTGTACCAGAAGCTCGGCCCGAATCTGGGGATGTATTACGGTGCTTTGACGCTGCCGACACTCATGCGGCGGATCCCGCTCGAAGGGTTCATCCTGATCCTGCCGGGCTTCAAGATCTGGGTCTATACCAACGGCGATTTCCGGGTCAACGTCGGCTGGCCGATGGGATCGGATTCCATCGGGATTTCGATGGACCTGCTGGTCGGGCAGGCGGGGTTCTACTTTGCCAAGCTGCGCAGTGGCGACAACCCGGGCGCCAATGCGGGCGTCGATTACAACCCGATCCTGGCCTTTGGCATCGGTGTCTCGCTTTCGGCCGATCTGGCCTATAACGCCGGCATCTTCAGCGCGCGGCTTGACGTGTCGGTGGGAGCGACGTTCCAGGGGCTTCTGGCCTGGCAGGCCGGAAATTCGATGTCGCACCCCCCCGACCATTACTGGTTCGCGGGCACGGCGAGTCTGAGCGTCCTGATCGAGGGCATCGTCGATTTCGCCATCATCAAGGCCTCGGTCCTCATTTCCTTCACCGCCAATGCCAGCGTCGGGTTTGAGACCGGCTATGCCGCGCAGATGATGATCCATGCCGAGGTCAGGGTGGAGGTGTCGCTCAAGGTCATCTTCTTCACCATCCACCTGTCGTTTCATGCATCGATCGGCACCCAGTTCACCATCGGCAGCGGCGAGCCGGCCTCGATCAACGGGCCACTGGCCAAGGGTCTGGTCATCCCCGGCGGCTACGGCAGCGCCGAGCTGAGCGAGATCGAGCTGCGGCAACGCATGGCTGCAGACCTTCTCGACATGCAGCGCCCCGTCCGGATGGCCACGCTGCGCCGCGCCGATCCACTGACGCTGCTGGACGCCCATGCCAGGGCGGCAGCGGCCGCACCGGTGCCTGTCGCTTTGCAATTCGTGCTTCAGCCCACGGCCACCTATGGCGCAACGTCAAGCTTTGCACTGATCGCGAGCCTTGTTGCCGATTGTCCGCCACCGCCGGGCGAAAGCCCGCCGCCACCGCCCGATTCGACCTCGTTCGGGCGTTTGTTGATGGCCCTTGTCGAATGGCTGTTGGCCTCGGTCAGCGGGGCGAAACTGTCCGACCAGCTCGCCGCATTGCAGCAGGCCCTTGGGCAGGGGGCGCAGCCGCCATTGGGCGACTGGGCGACCTTCGATGCCTCGATCCGCAATTATCTGTCGCTGGCGGTCAGCCTGAGCATCGAAGGCGTGGCGCTGTCAGGTCAAGACGCGCCCGAAAAGACGGTCGCGATGATGCCGATGCTCGATTGTCTGCAGATGCAGTACACCGGTCCGGACGGGCAGTTGCAAAGCGTCGATTTCGGCACGGTCAATCCTGCCCCATCCTGTTACGCCGAGGCGGTGGCGCTGTATTTCGAGGATGTCGGTTTTGACGGATCGGCCCCGCCCGAGGCCGCCGCGCGGCAATTGTCGCTGACCGCCTCGCCCGGGCCCGACCCCAGCGTGGCTGCCTTCGTCCAGACCGATTACTTCCTGATGCTGGCACGCAACGCGGTCAATCAGCTTTTGCCTGCCGCTATCGCCTATGAAAATGCGCAGCAGCAGCTTCTGGCCGAAGGCGCGGGTGCCCCCGATGCCGCAGAGCATCGGTTTGGCCGGGTGATGGCCCATGCGCAGGCGCTAACGCCCGCCTCCGAGCTTGACACGCTGTTCGACAGCTTTGATTTCGCGTCGGCCGCCGGGGTCGGCTCGCGGTTCCTGATCGGCGGGCTGCAATTGCCCGATCCCGCGCAGGTGCCGGCCAAGCCCACGGCGCAGAACATGAAGGCGGTCCCGACCGAGCCGTTCTTCGTCCTGACGGGGCAGCAGTTTGCGGCCAGCGCGGGGGAGGTGGCCACCGCAACGCTTTCGCTTTCGCCCCTCGCGGTCAACCCGCCCGGAATCCAGTTCGAACCCGGCAGCCCGGCCAGCGATACCAGGGCCAGTTTCGACCTGCCGGCGACGGTTCCGCCGATCCCGGATCCCAGCTGGATCGGCGTGGTCTCGCCCACGACCGGGACGGCTGGAAGCCTCAGCATCGGGCCGTTGCCGCCGGTGGCGAGCCAGCCGCTTTTTGCCGCGATGAAATCGAAAACGGTCTGGCAGGGGGCAACCGGGACGCAGACCATTCTGCCGCTCGGCCCCGACCTGTCGGCCCGACTGGCTGCCGCGCCGTTTCAGCTTGCCATCGCCCCCGAGCCGCCGCCCGCCACGAATGCGGGCAGCGGCGTGGGCGCCTCGCCCGGCGGATCTCC
>JBIPLL010000712.1:0-4933 GCA_044368425.1 Beijerinckiaceae bacterium | reverse complement strand
GACGCGGCCCGACACGGCCGAGATCGTGTCCACCAGCAGGTCACCTCCCGCTGTGAGCTGTACATTGCCGAGGGTGGAGTTGACGGTCGCCGCCGTCATCGCCCCTGCCGTCGCCACGCGGATGTCGTTTCGAGCCGTCACGGTCTGGAGGGCGAGTTCCGTGATCCTCGTGTTGTCGATCGCGATGCTGGAAAGCCGCGACGAAGCCGAGAGCACGGACACGTCTGTATCAATGTCGATCTTGCCCGCGGTGGCCGTCAGCGAGGCGGACGACGCGACGATGTCAGCGGTCGCGTCGCCAGTGGCGTCGAGGATGTTCGTGGCGGCCGTCAGGACGACGGAGCCGCTCACGCCCGCATCCACCCGGCTCACAGAGATCGCTCCGCCAGCCGTCACGGAGACGACGCCATTGTTGGAGACAAGGTCGCCGTCGGCCGTGCCGAGGGTGATGTCATCGGCTTCGCTGACCGTGATGGCCGCACCGGTGGCCGAGGCGATGCCGCGGACGGTTTCCACCTTGGTCTTCACCGTCGCCCCGCTGAGCGAAGAGACCACGAGATCTTTCGTGGTGATCAGTCCGGCCGATGCCGGGGTCGAACTGGTGATTGCACCGGCATTGGCGGCCAGGACGACCGCAGACGGCGCGGTCACCGCGGCGTCAATCACAAGGTCGTTCCCCAGGGACGACAGCGACACGGTCTCGTTCTTCGTGCTGTTGAAGTCACCGGCGACCACCGCCCCCGTGACGGTGAGTTTCTGTGCCGCCACGCTGATGGAACCGTCCTTCGTCGTGGCGCCCTCCAGCGTCAGATCGCCAGAGGCACGCACGATGTCGAGATCCCCGCTGCCAGTGATGTCGATGGCGGCGATCGAGAACTGGTCGAACACGGCGTTGAGCGGCTTCTCAAGCGCTCGCCACTTGAGTCGCCCGGCCGCCAGCTGGGCCACGTCGGAAATCACGGCTGTGCCCGTAGCCGTTAGGCCGCCCGTGCCCGGGGGGTCGATGATCACCGCCGGCGGCGCGACGTATCCGGCTCCAGGGTTCGTCACCGCCACGGTCGTGACGCCGCTGACGAGGGCCGTCACCTGAGCTGGCGTGGTGGAGGAACCGATCGGCGTGGCCGAGGCGAACGTGTAGCCGGTGCCGAAGTTCGTCGGCCTGACCGCCGTGACGGCACCGCCGAGTACGGCCGCAGTGGCCTCGGCGCTGAACCCGTCGCCGCTGACGGCGATCTGAGGGGCCGCCAGATAGCCGGAGCCGCCATTGTCCACGCGATAGCCCGTGACTCCGCCCGGCGTCACGAAGGCGTCGGCTGCGGCCCCGCTGCCATAGGGGATGAATGTGATCTTTGGAGGCGTCGTAGCGCTGTAGCCCGAGCCGCTGTTGGTCATGCGGACGCTGCCCACGATGTTGCCGACGACGGCTTCGCCATCGGCGTCGTTGTTTCCGCCGGTGATGGTCACCACGGGCGTTTCGCCGGCGGCGTAGCCGAAGCCGGGATTGGTGATCACGAACGCGATGATGCTGCCGATGGACGGGTCGACGACGGCGGTCGCCGTGGCGGCCTGGCCGCCGGCGGCCGGGGCCGCGATCGTCACGACGGGCGGAATCGTGTCGTAGCCAGACCCGCCCTGGAGGACCGTGATGGAAAGCACACCACCAGTCAGGTTGGCTTCGGCCGTGGCCCCGTTGCCGACCGGCGTGATCACCACCCGCGTCGTGGCCGGGTTGTAGCCATAGCCCGCGCTGGTGATGTCGAAGCCGATGATCGTGTCACCCGACATCGTGGCGAGCGCTGTCGCGCCATAGCCGACGCCACTGTCATCGACGATCGTGATCGCCGGTCTCGCCACGTAGCCCGTGCCCGCGGCGGCCAGGTTGATGGCCCGAACGGCGCCGAGGCCATCGACCGTGACGGCGGAGGCCGAGGCGCCGCCACCCGAGGCGGTGGACGTGAGGGTCACGACCGTGGTCGCGGGGTTGTAGGCTTGGCCAGCGGCCGTCACCGTGATCGAGCCCACGACGCCGCCGAGAATGCCGACCGCCGCGGCGCCGCTGCCGGCGCCGCCCGAGAAGCTGGGCGTGACGCTCGTGCCCGTGTATCCCGTTCCCGGCTCGACGACGGCGACGCCGATGACCTGATACTCCTGATCGGAGAAGGTCAGCGACGCTCCCGTACCGCTTCCGCCGACGAGCGTGGTGGGCCGGTTCGTGTAGCCCGAGCCCGGATCGAGCAGCTTGAGGCCGGTGATCAGCCCGCCGGCCGCCGTCACCTCGTAGCGGGCTCCTTGGCCGCTGACGTTGACGAGGATGTTGCCTTGCGAGAAGCCACTGCCGGGCACCGTGATCGTTCCAGTGAGAATGCGTCCGCCGGCGTCCACGGAGCCGACAACGTACTCCATTCCGCTGCCGTCGCTGCCGGAGAGGTAGAGCGTGTCGCCGACGGTGTAGCGTTGGCCGCCATCGAGGACGACCAGCGTCGGGGAGCCGTCGTATCGCAGCCTCGCCCCTGTGCCGGTGACGACTTCTACGAGATCGCCGGTCGCATAGCCCGTGCCGCCGTTGACGATGCCCGTGGCCGCGTTGAACGAGGCCGCGGTCAGGCCGAGCAACACCTTGCCCGTGGCCGTGGTGCCGCCGCCGGGCGCCGGATAGGTCACGGTTGTGCCGCCGGAGTAGCCGGCACCGCCGGTGCCCACGGCATTAGAAATCACGCCAGGCGTCAGATTGGCCACGGCGAGCGCGCCGAATCCCGACCCGCTGGTATCACGAATATTGACCGTCGGTGGCGACGTGTAACTGTTCCCCGGCTGCGATACCGCAATCGACGTGATCGCTCCCGTCGTCGCATCGATGGCCGCCGCGCCAGCCGTGCCTCCGGTGCCGCTCGAGATCACCACGAGCGGGGGCACCTGATATGATGTGCCACCGCTCGGGTAGGCAACCTGGATGTTGGTGAGGCCATTGATGTCGGCCACAACGCGACCATTGGCACCGCTTCCGCCGACGACCTGAATGGCCGGCGTGGTCTTGTAGCCGCTGCCCGGATTCACCACCCGCACGCCCGTGATCACGCCGCCCGTGACGGTCGCCACGGCCGTCGCGCGGGTGCCTCCGGCGGGAGGCGCGTCAATCACCAGCTGCGGGGGCGTGGTGTAGCCGCTGCCGCCGTTGTCGATCCGCAGGCCTGTGACCTGGCCATCGCCAACTGCGGGCGTCGCGATGGCTCCGCTGCCCGACGAGAACGTCACGGACGGATTGGAGGCATAGTCGGAGCCGCTCGAGTCGATGACCACCGCCGAGACCTTGCCGGGCGTGAGCACGCGGCCCGCCGCGGCGTCGAGTACGAGCTGGTCAGGCACCACGACCGACGAGGTGCTCGTGATCAGGATGTTACCGGTGGTCGCCGTGATCGAGGCGTCTTTGGTTCGGGGCGATCCGGTGTCGCCGACGAGCACCGTGCCGTCGATCACCACATCTCCCGCGTCGGCCCGCAGCGTGATCGAGCCGTTCTTCGTCTCGAGCTTCCGCGCCGCCAGGCCGCCGACCACCGTCGTCGCGGTGATGGCACCGTCAGTCGCCGTCAGGTCGGCGAGGGTGAGCAGGCCGTTGGCGGTCACCGTGAGCGCCTTGGCGGTCATCGACTCGACGGTGAGCCCGTCGATATCGTTGATGGTGATCGTGTCACCGGCGACGGCCTTGACCGTATCGACCGCCGTGTTTGCGAAGATCGTTGTGGCGGCCGTCGCGTCCAGCTGGCCGGCTTGCAGTCGGGATTTGCTGTCGATGAGGCCGAGTGGCGCGGAGAGCACGATCGCCTCGCCGGGGGCGGTGACAACGGCGGAGTTGGTCAGTTTCACGTCGCCCGTCGTGCTCGTGATCACCACGTTGCCGACGCCGGAGTTGCCCGCGGCCAGATTGCTCGAGACCGTCACTGTGTCCTTGGCGATCAGCGTGATGTCGCCGGAGGTCGTGCTGATCGGCCGCGCCACGTTCAGGGTGCCAGCCTCCAGGCTCAGCGAGGCCTTGGAGTCGTAGTTGGCGTTGATCTGGATCGTGCTTGTGTCAGATGCCTTCAGCGAGATCGCCCCGCGGGATGCCGGCAGGGCATCGATCACGAGGTTGCCACGCGTC
This sequence comes from Beijerinckiaceae bacterium, assembly GCA_044368425.1. Taxonomy (GTDB): domain Bacteria; phylum Pseudomonadota; class Alphaproteobacteria; order Rhizobiales; family Beijerinckiaceae; genus JBIPLL01. The sequence continues at coordinate 798 of JBIPLL010000712.1, read as the reverse complement.
TGATTGACATTGATGCTGATGTCGGTGGCCTGGCCGGAGATGCCCCCCGACAGCGGACTGCCCGCGAAGATGTTCGTGGAGGTGAAGTCGGCCGTCCGCACGTCGATGCTGCCGCCATCGGCGGCCATGTTGAAGAGATTCAGGCTGCCGGAGCCCGTCAGCAACCCGGTGTTGCTCGTGAGGATCCGGCGTGGATTGAGCGAGTTGACCTGGAGGAATACGCTGCTGCCGCCGGCGTCGACGGTGCCGTCGATGAGGATGTCGCCGCCGTTGCCGCCGTAGCCCCAGCGGCTGGCGAGCGGCAACGACGGCGTCTGGCCGGATCCGAGTCGGACCGACACGCTCCCCTGGGTGACCGAGGAGTTGGGCAGCATCTTGAAGTCACCGGTGGCAACGAGCGCCGTCAGTCCGCCAGTGATGCTGTTCTCAATCTGGATCAGCCCTGTGGGTGGCACCTGGGGGGGCGTCGGGGTCAGCGCTGTGGCGTAGTCGGGAGACGGCCCCGCGGCGAGGTAGGCGGGGGCGTAGTTGGTGTGGTTGAGCTTGGGGTCCACCGAGGCCTGGATGTAGATCTCGTTGGCCATGAACTCGTAGCTCGAACGCCACGAACTGAGGCGGATGCTGTTCCACCCGACGAGGTCGAGGCTCGTATCATTCAGGGGAGCATTAATGTAGATGCGACCCGTGCTTCCCGGCGCTGCGTTACTGAAGTCCACCTCGAGCGCGAGCGGGAACGTGTTGCCGGTCTGGAGAACAAAGGTTGGATCCACCGTTCCCGGCGCGCATGTGACCCGGAGC
>JBIPLL010000255.1:0-4935 GCA_044368425.1 Beijerinckiaceae bacterium | reverse complement strand
CATGCGCATCGCCTCGTCGCGGATGGCCTGGCCCTGCCAGCTCCGACGCAGATCGTCGGGCGTCATGTCCATGGCAATGGCGACATCGCGGGCGCGACCGGATCTGAGGGCGTCGACAAGGTATTCCCGCACGGGTGCCGCGATGCTGGAGGGCCACAGGCGCAGCGCGGCGCGCACATCGAGATCGCGGCCCGAGGTCTGCACCTTGAGCGCCGTGCCATCTGGCCGCTGTTCAATCACGATCGTGGAAACGACGCCGGATGCGGATGTGCCGAGCGCCGCGCGGATCGTTGACCGGGTGCCGGGCGTCAGGGTCGCATCAAGGCGGAAGCCTGGAAGAACGACAGGCTGGGCTGCCGGATCGAGAGGCGTCAGGCTGATGTCGTCGGCGCGCAGCGACAAGGCCGCCTGCTCTCCGGCGAGCGAGGTCACGGCGCCCGACAGTTCGGCCCGGATGCCGGCTGCGCCGAAGTCGAGGCGCGTGATGTCGATCCGGTCGGCATCGGGCTGCCAGCGGGCCTCGACCTGTCCGCGCTCGATGGCGATGGGCGGCAGATCCAGCCCGTCGAGCAGGATCCGTCCCGGTCGCAAGGCCATCTGTACTGCGAGGCCGGAGACCCGATTGCCGACGATATCGGCCTCAACCTGCCCCGAAATGGCGCTGTCGCTGCCGATCCCGGCTTCGCTGAGGCCAGAGAGCAGAAGCATGTCGGAGAGTGCGACACCGTCAAGCGAGATGCGCAGGCGGCGCGCTGTACCCTCGGTGGAGCGCATCACGCCATCGACGCGCCAAGGCCCGGCAGGACTTGCCACAGTGAGCGACAGGTGCTGCTCGCCCGGCGCGATGCGCTCGAAGGCGAGGTCGACGCGCGACAGCGCGACGCGTTCCGGCTTCCCCGGCTCGATCAGGATCAGGCGCGCCTCGCTCAGCCGCGCGCGGGCCAGAGAACCGAAAAGCCCTTCTGAGCCCACGAGGGCGGCCACAGCCGAGGTCGCGGCGCGCATACGCTCCGACGGGCTGGTCGTCGCGTCGGTCGAAACCGATCCGGCATCTGCAAGAACAGCAGCAGCAGGTGCACTTGCCGGACCGGGAGGTACACTTGCCGCACCAGGTTGGCCGAGCGCAAGCTGCCCGTCCGGCAGCACGGCCAGCCGCAGGTCGACGCCTGTGAAATTGACCTCGCGTGGGCGCACGCGCGCGGTCGCGAGCCCCCAAAGATCGACATCGACGATGGCGCGCGGGGCGCGGGCCACGACCATGCCTTGCGGATTACGCAGCTCGACGCCATCGGCCTCGAGCGCGGGTCCGGCCGCGGCCCAGGCGATCCGCGTATCGCCGACCGCGACCGACCAGCCTTGCCCGATGCCGTCCGTCAGCGCCTGCTCGACACGTGCCGAGAGGCCCTCGGGTGCGATGGGGCCACGCAGGAAGACAAGGCCGATCGCGACAAAGGACAATGCAACCGCAGCGATCGCGGCGATGGTGACCCGTCCTGCATGGCGCAGCACGACGCGGCCCGCGCGGCCCATTCCCGGCCGGCGCAGGCGCCTCTGGACGATCGGCTGGCCCGCATCCCCGTTCAACCCGTCTCCGCCAACGATTCACTCTTTCGAAAGCTGTCCACCCGGCCATCAGGCCATAGCCTCGCACCGGAGAACGTACAACCTGTGGGCGACCAGATAAGCGCCGGCAGGATGCTTGTGCAATCCGGCCGCGTGCGTCACCCGTATCAGGTGCACAGGTCATTCGGTCAAAAGGAAGGCGGACCATGTCTTTGATGGAAGGTGACGCGGCCCCGGCATTTTTGCTGCCGGTCGATGGCGGCGGAGAGAAGAGCCTCGCCGATTTCGCGGGACGCAAGCTGGTCCTGTATTTCTACCCCAAGGACGACACGAGCGGCTGCACCAAGGAGGCGATTGCCTTCAATGGCCTGCGGCAGGATTTCGCCGCTGCCGGCGCGGCCATTCTCGGTGTCTCGGCTGACAGCGTCGCAAGCCATGACAAGTTCAAGGCCAAGTACGATCTGGCCTTCCCGCTCGCGTCGGACGAAAAGAAGGGGATGCTCGAGGCCTATGGGGTCTGGGTCGAGAAGAGCATGTATGGCCGCGCCTATATGGGCATCGAGCGGACCACGATGCTCATCGATGCGCAGGGAAAGATCGCGCGCATCTGGTCGAAGGTGAAGGTGCCGGGCCATGCCGAAGAGGTTCTCGCGGCAGCACAAAAGCTGACCTGAAGCGGCACCCCGATATGTGCAGGACGCCGGCCACAGCGCCGGCGTTTTTGCGTTTGATTAACCCTAAGCGTCTATGAACGACCTGTCTCTGGCAGGAATCGAGGACGCCATGGGGGCTCACGCGCCACTTGAGCCGGGTTTGCGCAGCAGTGGCCATGTCACGCTGAGCCGCTGGACCATTTATGGCACGCTGGGCGTGATGACGGTGCTTGCCGGATGGGGCGCCGCAGCGACCTGGTTCGTGGTGTCGCGCGACGATCTTGTTGCCGCACTCATCTCGCGTCAGGCCCAGATGCAATATGCCTATGAGGACCGTCTGGCGCTGATGCGCACGCAGGTCGACCGGATCTCCAGCCGCCAGCTTCTCAATCAGGACACGCTGGAGCACCGCGTGGCGCAACTCGTCGCGCGCCAGGCGGAGCTTGAGACGCGTCACGTGCTGGTGGCCGCCCTTGCCGAGAACGCCGCACCGGTCCTCAACCTGCCGCCCGCAGGCGGAGCGCAGGCCAAGGCCGGCCCCCGTTCGCCCGAAGCGCCGTCACGGACGACGGTTGTCCCCAAGCGCGAGGAGGCGGCCCGGGCCGTCGGCGGGCCTGAGGCACCGGCCGGGATATTGCCACTGGGTGGCGGGAACGGGAAACCGGTGCCGGACCTGTCGAAGCCCATGCCCGACTCTGCAGAGCCCGGTCAGGTGTCGCTGCCTGTCGAAGTCCCGGTCCAGGGGCCCTCCCCGACCGAGCGCCATGTCGAAAGGCCCCTGGCCAAGCCTGACGTCGAGGCGAGGCTGAAGCAGACGGATCGCGCCCTGCGCGAGATCGAGACGGCGCAATTGCAGGCGCTCGGGCGGATGAGCGCCGATGCCAAGCGTGTTACGACGCATCTGCGCGGGATCGTCAACGATGTCGGGCTCGATGCCGATCACATCGCACCGGTGCAGGCACCGGGCGGCATGGGCGGCCCCTTCGTGCCGATGAAGCTCGACGCTGCCGGCGGCCTGTTCGAGAACCTCGCCATGAGCGCGCAGGACATGATCGGTACCGCGCAGCGGCTGCGCAGGGTCGTGGGCGGGCTGCCACTCGCGCGCCCGATCCATGCCGATGCTGACCAGACCTCAGGATTTGGCTATCGGCTCGATCCGTTCACGCGCGCGCCTGCGCTTCATACGGGCGTCGATTTCCGCGGCGAGGTCGGCACGCCTGTCCGCGCGACAGCGCCGGGGCGGGTCGTCAGCGCCGAATATAATGGCGGCTATGGCAATATGGTCGAGATTGAGCACGCCAATGGTCTCACGACCCGTTTCGCCCATCTGTCGAGCATGGATGTCGAGGACGGACAGCGTGTCGTCACCGGCACACTCATCGGGCGCGTCGGCTCCACAGGTCGCTCAACCGGGCCGCATCTGCATTACGAGACCCGCCTGAACGGTGAGCCCGTGGATCCGAGCCGCTTCCTGCGGGCGGGCCAGAAGCTGACCCGCCTGCCCTAGGCGCCTTGCCGTTACGCCACTGCGCCTCAGATGTCGCTAAGGCGGCGCAGGGCCTCGCCGATCTTGGCCTGACGCGACAGGGCGTCCTCGCGCCGTTCGCGCTGCTCGTCGACGACCTCTTCCGGCGCGCGGGCCATGAAGTCGGGATTGCCCAGCTTGGCGTCGATGCGAACGATCTCCGAATCGAGCCGGGACAGTTCCTTCTCAAGCCGCGCCCGCTCGACCGCGAGGTCGATGATGCCGGCCAGCGGCAGGGCCACGACCTGGCCGCGCACAACGAGCTGAACCGCACCTTTCGGCGCAATGTCGCTGAAATCGATCTCGCTGAGCCGGGCGAGGCGCTTGAGCATGTCCGACCAGCGGCCGATGCGCTCCTGAAGGCTGGCATCGGCGCCCACGACGACGAGCGGCACCTGGGCGCCTGCCGGGACATTCGTCTCGGCGCGGGCGGAGCGGACTTCCGTCACGAGATCGACAACCCAGCCGATCTCGGCTTCCGCGGTCGTATCTTCCAGCCCGTCGAGATTCGGCCAGGATGCAAGGCACAGGAGGCTCTCGCGCGCCGGACCGGCCTGCCCCTTGATCGCCCAAAGCTCTTCCGTGATGAAGGGCATGAAGGGATGCAGCAGCTTGCATATCTCGTCGAGAACAAAGGCGACGGTGGCGCGTGCCTCGTCCTTGGCCGGGCCGTCCGGGCCTTGCAACACGGGCTTGGCTAGCTCCAGATACCAGTCGCAGAACACGTTCCAGACGAAGCGATAGGCGCTGCCGGCCGCATCGTTGAAGCGATAGGCCTCAAGCGCCGCAGTGACGTCGTGCGCCGCGCGGGCGCATTCGTGCAGCGCCCAGCGGTTGAGCGTGCCCTCGACCTGTGCTGGATCGAAGCCCTCGATACGGGCGCAGCCATTCATCTCGGCAAAGCGCGCGGCGTTCCAGATCTTGGTCGCGAAGTTGCGATAGCCCTCGACGCGGGCGAGCGAGAGCTTGATGTCGCGCCCCTGCGCGGCCATCGCCGCGAGCGTGAAGCGCACGGCGTCGGCGCCGTAATTGCCGATCAGTTCGAGGGGGTCGATGACGTTGCCCTTCGACTTCGACATCTTGGCGCCCTTCTCGTCACGGACGAGGGCGTGGATGTAGACGTCGCGGAACGGCACCTCATCCATGAAGTGAAGGCCCATCATCATCATCCGGGCGACCCAGAAGAAAATGATG
>JBIPLL010000471.1:0-2962 GCA_044368425.1 Beijerinckiaceae bacterium | reverse complement strand
CACCCGCCCATACGGGACACAAGGCCGGCCCCGGGCAGCCGGACTGCATCTCCTGCCACATGCCGGTGCGCACCTACATGGTCGTCGATCCGCGCCATGATCACAGCTTCCGTGTCCCGCGCCCCGACCTGTCGGTGACCCTGAACACGCCCAATGCCTGCAATGATTGCCACAAGGACAAGCCCGCCGCTTGGGCGGCTGCTGCCGTCGAGCGCTGGCACGGGCCAGATCGCAAGGGCTTCCAGACCTACGCGCCCGCCTTCCACGCGGCGCGGACTGACCAGCCCGATGCCCGCGCCCTCCTTCTGCAGGTTGCCAACGATCCGCAGACGCCGGCTCTGGCGAGGGCGACGTCGCTTCATTTCCTGCAGCGCCGCCCTTCGAGGGAGGTCGAGGACGCGATGCTGCGCGGATTGTCCGACCCGGACCCCATGGTGCGGCTCGCGGCGCTGGGCGGGCTTGAGAGCCTGCCGCGGGAGGAGCGATGGCGCCGGGCGTCCCCGTTCCTCGCCGATCCTGTGCGCGTTGTCCGGATACAGGCCGCCAACCTCCTTGCGGAAGGCCCGCTGCCGACCGCAACTCAGGCCAGTCGCGCCGCATTCGAACCAGCCATGGCGGAATTGATCGCCTCGGAGAAGTTCAATGCGGATCGGCCGGAAGGTCGCTCCAACCTGGCGAGGATCTATATCCGGCAGGGGAAGCCGGCCGAAGCCGAGCGGGAATATCTCGCCGCGCTCGAACTCGCCTTTGCGATCTCACCACGCGTCGACCTCGCGGACCTCTATCGCAGTCTTGGACGCGAGGCGGAGGCCGAGGCGCTGCTGCGCCAGACCATTTCGCTTGCGCCCGGCGCCGCCGCGCCGCGCCACGCGCTGGGCCTCGCCCTCGTCAGGGCAAGGCGCTACGACGAGGCGCTCGACTCCCTGAAGCGAGCCTCCGAGCTCGAGCCTGGCCAGCCTCGCTACGCCTATGTCTATGCGGTGGCTCTGGATTCGACCGGCAAATCGGCAGATGCGCGGGTCGTTCTGGAAAAGGCTCTGCGGACCAGCCCCTCCGACGTCTCCATCCTGTCGATGCTGCTGCAGGGCGCGCTGAAGGACAGGGATGCGCGCCGCGCTCTGCCCTATGCCGAGCGCCTTCGCGTTCTGCTGCCGGACGACAGGTCCATGGGCGACATCCTCCGGCAATTGAGGTCGGCGGTCGAGCGCTCGCAAAGGAACTGAAACCGGGGCCTTCGGCCTTTCGACAATGGTTCGTCATGCCGCTACGGCATGGTCGGAATGGAGACATGCACATGCGTGGACTATGGCGGGTCATTGGCGGGCGTTCCGTGCCGGCGCTGGCCGGTGCCGCTCTTCGTGGAGTCGCGTCTCATCCGGCTGCGGTGGCCGATCTCGCGTGCCGCACTGCAACGCCTGCTGCATCGGTTGTTGTTCCCGGCTGGACCTTCAGCGTCAATCTCTGCGGTTGGGCGCCGGTGTTCGAAGGACGGTCGCCCTCCAGCACGGGCCGCTGCTGGGTGTGAATGTGCGCTTCTAGAGGGTGAGGGACGTCGCGTTGCGCCCTCCAGTCGTGTTAGGCGTTCAGCGTAAGATCCCAACTCAAGGTTGCCGGCATGTCGCTCCTGCGCAGCATTCTCCTCGCGGTTACACTCATCTGCGGCGCCGGTATCACCTGGGTGAGCCAGCCGGCTCTTGCGCAGGCGCCTGCACCGGCCCCTGCGCAGGCTTCAGCCGTGGACCCCGTGCCGGCGGGGCTGACGCGGGAGCAATATGACGGGCTTGTCGAAGCGATCAGCCGCGCCGTTGTAGAGAGGCTGAAGCAGGAAGGCATCGCCGGCAAGCCACCATCCGCCGCGCCGGCAGCAACTGCACCCGTCGCCGCACCCGTCGCCGACTCGGCCGCCGCCGAGGCGGAGCGGCTCGTGGACCGGACACTGGCAATTGTGGGCGCCATTCCCGAACTGGGCCGCAGGCTCGCCGCGCTTCCCGGACGGCTGGATGAGTCGTCGCGTGGCGGCATGGGAACCTGGACATTCCTCGCCACGCTGCTGGCGGTTGCTGCGGCGGCACTGGCGGCGGAATTTGCGGTGCGCCGGGCCGGCGAAGCCTGGCGTACGGCCTGGGCGGATCGGGCGCAGGCGAAGCCGGGACTGGCGGCGCTGCCATTTCTCCTCGGGATCGCGGCCTTCGACTTCGTCGGCCTCGCCGCGATGGGCGCCGTGAATTATGGCGCACAGGGAGGCCTGTTTGCCGGCACGACGGCACAGGCGCATTTCGCCAGTTCGGTCCTGTCGAGCCTCTTCGCCTGGCGCCTCTACATGCTGGCTTTCAGGGTTGTCACGCGGCCCGGACTGTCCGGCGCCAGGCTTGCCGCCATCGACGATGGGGCAGCACGGATCATCTATCGGGAAGTCACCTTCGTCATTGCCGGTATCGTGGCGATCCGCGCCATCCTGCGCACGCTTCTGCTGACGGGTACGCCGTCCGAAGCGGTGTCCGCCGGGCAGCTGATCACGGGCTTCGTCATTCTCGCGCTGCTGCTGCGGGCCGTTTCAATCTGCCGCGAGGCGGCAGGCCACTGGTTCGAGGATCTCGGGCGCAAGCCGGGGCGCGTTTCGCTGGGCGAGCTGGCGGGCCGCAACTGGGCCCCCATCGCCATATGCTTCTTCGTGCTGCTGACGGCGGCGCGCATCTACGGCATCGTCAGCTTCCGCCATTCTGTTTCGGCAGCGATGGTGCTCACCCTCAATGTCGTCATCGCCCTCATCTTCCTCGAAACGCTCAGCGACTATTTCACGCGAGGCAGCGGAAGCGTTGCTGCCGGCGCGGCGCGCGGCGACGGGCGGTTCCGGCGGGTCATTGCGCGCAGCGTGCGCGTGGCGGCCCTGATCGCGGCCGCCGCACTGGTTGCGCAGACCTGGGTCGTGGACGTGCTGGGGCTGGTCGACGCCTCCGGATGG
>JBIPLL010000254.1:0-4954 GCA_044368425.1 Beijerinckiaceae bacterium | reverse complement strand
CGCGGGCGATCTTGGCATCGACCTTGTGGCCGGGCAGCTGCCCGCCCTCGCCGGGCTTGGCGCCCTGCGCGATCTTGATCTGCATGATGTCGGAATTGACGAGATATTCCGTCGTCACGCCGAACCGGCCCGAGGCGACCTGCTTGATGGCCGAACGCTTGGAGCGCCCGTCCGGCAGTGGCCGGAACCGCTGCGATTCCTCGCCGCCTTCGCCCGTATTGGACTTCGCGCCGATGGCATTCATGGCAAGCGCCAGCGTCTCGTGCGCCTCGCGCGAGATCGAGCCGAAGGACATGGCGCCGGTCGAGAAGCGTCGCACGATTGAGACCGCGCTCTCGACCTCGTCGAGCGGCACGGCCGTCGCGCCACGCTCCGAGGCCGGCTTGAGCCGGAACAGGCCGCGCACGGTCGTGAAGCGGCCGTTCTGCTCGTTCACCTCGCGGGCATAGTCGCGGTAGCGGTCCTGCGCGTTGGTGCGCACGGCGTGCTGGAGCAGCGCGACGGTGTCGGGGGTCCAGACGTGGTCCTCGCCGCGCAGGCGATAATTGTACTCCCCGCCGACCTCGAGCGTCGAGCGCAGGACCGGGCTGTCGCCGAAGGCGTCGCCATGACGGGTTGCTGTCTCGCGCGCCACTTCGGCCAAGCCCACGCCCTCGACGGTCGTGGCCGTCCCGAAGAAATAGCGATCGACGAAGGCCGATGACAGGCCCAGGGCATCGAAGATCTGCGCGCCGCAATAGGACTGGTAGGTCGAGATGCCCATCTTGGACATGACCTTGAGCACGCCCTTGCCGAGCGACTTGATGAAGCGCTTGATGATCTCGCTCGCGTCGACTTCCTTCGGAAATTCGCCCTTCTCATGCAGGGCGGCGAGGGTGTCGAAGGCGAGATAGGGGTTGATCGCTTCCGCGCCATAGCCTGCAAGGCAGCAGAAATGGTGCACCTCGCGCGGCTCGCCGCTCTCGACGACGAGTCCGACGGATGTGCGCAGGCCCTTGCGGATCAGGTGATGATGGACGGCGGCGGTCGCCAGCAAGGCCGGGATCGGGATGCGGTCGGCCCCGACCAGCCGATCGGACAGGATGATGATGTTGTAGCCGCCATGGACGGCGGCTTCCGCGCGGTCGCAGAGCCGCTCCAGCGCGCCTTCCATGCCCGCGGCGCCCTGCCCCGAGGGATAGGTGATGTCGAGGGTCTTGGTGTCGAAGCGGTCCTCGAAATGGCCGATGCAGCGGATCTTCTCCAGGTCCTCGTTGGTGAGGATCGGCTGTCGTACCTCGAGGCGCTTGCGGCGAGCGGTGCCCTCGAGATCGAAGATGTTGGGGCGCGGTCCGATGAACGAGACCAGGCTCATGACCAGTTCCTCGCGGATCGGGTCGATGGGCGGGTTCGTCACCTGCGCGAAGTTCTGCTTGAAATAGGTGTAGAGGAGCTTCGACTGGCTCGACAAAGCCGAGATCGGCGTGTCGGTGCCCATCGAGCCGACCGCTTCCTGGCCGGTGATGGCCATGGGCGCCATCAGGATCTTCAGGTCTTCCTGCGTGTAGCCGAAGGCCTGCTGGCGATCGAGCAGCGAGACGTCGGTGCGGCTTTCGCGCGCCTGGACGGGCTTGAGATCCTCCAGAACGATCTGGGTGCGCTTCAGCCACTCGCCATAGGGATTGGCATGGGCAAGCTCGCCCTTGATTTCCTCGTCGGAGATGATCCGGCCCTGCTCGAGGTCGATGAGCAGCATGCGGCCGGGCTGGAGGCGCCACTTCTCGACAATCCGCTCCTCGGCGATGGGCAGCACGCCCGACTCCGATGCAAGGACCACGAGCCCGTCATCGGTGACGAGATAGCGGGCGGGCCGCAGGCCGTTGCGGTCGAGGGTCGCGCCGATCTGGCGACCGTCGGTGAAGGCGATGGCGGCGGGGCCGTCCCACGGCTCCATCATCGCGGCGTGATATTCGTAGAAGGCGCGCCGGTCCTCGTCCATGAGCGGATTGCCGGCCCAGGCCTCGGGCACCAGCATCATCATGGCGTGCGCCAGCGAATAGCCGCCCTGAACGAGGAATTCGAGCGCGTTGTCGAAGCAGGCGGTGTCGGACTGGCCTTCATAGCTGATCGGCCAGAGCTTCGAGATGTCGTTGCCGAACAGCTCGGAATCGACGCTCGCCTGCCGGGCCGCCATCCAGTTGACGTTGCCACGCAGCGTGTTGATCTCGCCGTTATGGGCGACCATCCGGTAGGGGTGGACGAGCGACCAGGTCGGGAAGGTGTTGGTCGCGAAGCGCTGGTGGACGAGGGCGAGCGCGCTCTCGAAACGGGGATCGGTCAGGTCCTTGTAATAGGCGCCGAGCTGCGTGACGAGCACGAGCCCCTTGTAGACGAGCGTGCGCGAGGACATCCCGACCGGGTAATAACCGGCGGTGCGCTGGTCGTTGAGCCCGTAGACGGCGTTCGAGATCACCTTGCGGGCAATGAACAGCCGGCGCTCGAACGCGTCCTGGTCGGCAACCGACTTCGGGCGCCCGACAAAGATCTGGCGCTGGACCGGCTCGCTCGCCTTGACGCTCTCGCCGAGATCGCTGTTGTCGACGGGGACATCCCGCCAGCCAAGGAGCGGGATCCCTTCCTCGGCCAGCGTGCGGGCCACGATTTCCTCGACGATGGCGCGGCCTTCCGCATCGCGCGGCATGAAGAGATGGCCGATGCCATATTCACCCTCGGGCGGCAGCGCGATGCCGAGCGCGGCGCATTCCTCCCTGAAGAAGCGGTCCGGGATCTGTACGAGGATACCGCAGCCGTCGCCCATCTTCGGGTCCGCGCCGACCGCGCCCCGGTGGTCGAGATTGCGCAGGATATCGAGGCCCTGGGTCACGATGGCGTGGCTCTTGCGGTTCTTCATGTCCGCGATGAAGCCGACGCCGCAGGAATCCTTCTCGTGGGCGGGATCGTACAGCCCCTGACGAACGGGCAGGCCGATGTCCCTGACCGTCATCGGGCCGCGTGCCGCGAGCGTGCCGGCTTTCGCGCCAGCGGTCGTCCCGGCCTGAAGCTGGGCGGCGAGCGGGGCTTGCTTCGGCGTCGTTTCCATGGCGCGTCTCCGGACGGATGCTGCGGCTGTCTCTGGCACGGGTCTCAAGCGGTACTCTCACGCCCGTCCAGCCACGTTGCCGCCGGGCATGTCTCGCCCATGCCGGGGCATGGGGTATTCTCGGTCGGGGTTCGGTCGAGGGCGTTTGTCTCGGTCGCCCGTCGCCCGCTCCCCGCGGGCACCGGGCTGCCTGGTCAGGCCAGAGCCGCGGCGCCCAGGGCGCAGGTGGTGGCAGCCCGCGTGCGGGCGGCGGATTTGCAGTCGCGTTTGGCCATTGCCGCCATTCCGCTACCTGTCCTCGCGACGCGGATGGCGCACGATGCGTGTCGCCAGCCGGGCCTGCCACAAGAGCCGCCCATCTGAAGGAAGCTCGCTCAAAAATTGGGACAGCAAGGCTGTCCTATTCCTCGCGACATTGCCAGAATTCCAAACACCACACAAGCGGCCATTTCAGGGAAAATGCTTACAAAATGTCGCGTCGCGTTCAACGCACGCAAGTTTCATCAAGAATGGCGCGCTGCCCAGACATAAGCTGTCGTTGCCCGGCAGCGCTTCCCGTGGGCTGCCGGCCTTGCCTGCGGCTCGCCCGCTTGCGGTCTGCGTGAATGCGCGCTTGCGCGACGGCGAGGAGGGCGCACATTGCCGCGCCGGGCGAAAGGCCCGCGACGGGAGCAGGGCATGAACGGCATGAATCTGGCCAGCGACAACGCGACGGGCGCAAGCGAGCGGGTCATCGCCGCAATCGCTGCTGCCAATGGCGGGGCGCAGCCTGCCTATGGCGCGGACGATTACAGCCAGAGGGCCGAGGCCCTGATCGGCGAGATCTTCGGGCGCCCGGCGCGGGTCCAGCTCGTCGCGACAGGGACGGCGGCCAATGCACTGGCGCTCGCATCCATGACGCCGCCCTGGGGCGCGGTTCTTTGCCATGCGGAAGCGCATGTCATGGACGACGAATGCGGGGCGCCGGAATTCTTCACCCATGGCGCCAAGCTTGCCGGCATTCCGGGGGCTGGCGGTAAGATCACGCCCGATGGCTTGCGCGAGATGCTCGGGCGCTTTCCGCGCGGTGCGGCGAAGTCGGTGCAGCCGGCAGCCCTGTCCCTGTCGCAGGTGACCGAGGCGGGCACGCTTTATTCGCTCGACGAAATCCGTGCGCTTGCCGATATCGCCCACGAGCACGGCATGAAGGTGCATATGGATGGGGCGCGCTTCGCCAATGCGGCCATGTCGCTGGGCGTGAGCCCGGCCGAGTTGAGCTGGCAGGTCGGCGTCGACGTGCTGTCGCTCGGCCTCACCAAGACGGGGGCGCTGGCCTGCGAGGCGGTGATCTTCTTCGACGAGGCGCTGCATGACGACATGCCGTACCGGCGCAAGCGCTCCGGCCATACGCTGTCCAAGGGCCGGCTTCTCGGCGCGCAGGCCGTGGCGCTGCTCGAGGGCGGGCACTGGCTCGAACTGGCGGCCCATGCCAATGCGATGGCGACGCGGCTGTCGCGGGAGCTTGCGAGCCTGCCCGGCGTGCGGCTCGCCTGGCCGACACAGGCCAACGAGGTCTTTCCGATCCTGCCGGCCCGGATCGACGAGGCGCTGCGGGCCGCCGGCTTCACCTATTACGCCTGGTCGAGCGGTTCGCTGATGCCCGGCGAGAGCGTGCGCGAGGATGAGCGCTTCGTGCGTCTGGTGACGTCGTTCCAGACCTCTGCAGAGGGCATTGACGCGCTGATCAGGGTCGCGCGCGCGGCGTCGTGATTCGTTGCGCCGCAACGTTGCCTCATTCGAGGGTAAACTTGCGTTGATGCCTCGCTTTCAGATTTCCGGGCCCAAGGGCCTCCTCGCTTCCCGGCCCGGGGGCCATCTGCTGCGTCATCTGCGCCG
>JBIPLL010000250.1:0-4980 GCA_044368425.1 Beijerinckiaceae bacterium | reverse complement strand
CCTATGCGGCGTCGCTCTCGGTCGATCTCTGCTTCCAGAACCTCGACCGCGAGCTGGCCGGATTGCCCGGCGTCTATGCCGGCCCGGAGGGCGTGCTTCTGATCGCGCGCGACGGCGATGGCCGGCCCGTCGGGTGTGCCGCGATGCGGCGGATCAGCGCGGAAATTGCCGAGATGAAGCGACTTTACGTCGACCCCGCGACGCGAGGACAAAAGCTGGGGTTTCGTCTCGCGCAGGCGGTGATCGCTGCGGCGAAAGCAGGCGGCTATCACGAATTGCGCCTCGACACCCTGCCGGAGATGGTGCGGGCGCAGGCTCTCTATGTGCAGCTCGGCTTTCGGCCCATCGCGCCCTATTACGACACGCCCGTTGCAGGCACGGCCTTTCTGGCCTGCGCGCTCGACCGGGACGCCTGACGCGATGAACACGCCTCCTGACTGGCTCTGGATCGTCGCCACGCTCGTGGCCGTGGCTGCGCAAACGGGCCGCAACGCCACGCAGCGCGGCCTGATTGCGCAGATCGGCACTGCGGGGGCAACGCAGGTCCGCTTCCTTTACGGGTTGCCGTTCTCGTTTCTTTTCCTCGCGCTCGCCCTTCGCTGGACCAGGGAAGCCCTGCCGCGTCCCGATGGCGACTTCCTGCTCTTCCTTGTCGCCGGCTCGATTGCCCAGATCCTGGCGACTGCGCTGATGCTGGCCGCCATGCGGGAGCGCGGCTTTGCGCTCGTGACGGCCTATACGAAGACCGAGCCGGTGCAGGTGGCGCTGGTCGGCTTCGTCCTGCTGGGCGATCTCACGACAGCGGTCGCGCTCGCGGCCATCGTCGTGGCGACGCTCGGGGTCGTGCTGCTTGCCTGGAAGCCGGGTGCGGCGCAGCCGGGTGTGCCATTCTGGCGGCCGATGGCGCTCGGCCTTGCTTCGGGAGCCTGTTTCGCAATGGCTGCGGTCGGATTTCGCGGTGCGATCCTGTCGCTCGACCAGGGCTCCTTCCTCATGCGGGCCAGCACGACGCTGGTCTGGTCGCTCGGCGTGCAGACGCTGCTGCTCGGGCTCTACATGGTGCTGCGCGACCGGGCGGCTCTTGTCGGCTCGCTGCGCGTGTGGCGGGCCTCGCTGATCGCGGGGGGGCTTGGCGCCTTTGCCTCGCAGTGCTGGTTCATCGGCTTCTCGCTGACGCAGGCGGCCCATGTGCGGGCGCTGGGGCTCGTCGAGGTGCTGCTGGCCGCGCTGGTGGGCCGCCACTTCATGGGGCAGGGTGTGTCGTCGCGCGAAGGGCTGGGGCTTTTCCTGGTCGTGGCGGGGGTCGCCCTTCTGCTCCTCGGGCATCGCTGAACCGGGGGCCGACCTTCTCCCGACTTGACGCAGCGCACACGCAGTCCATCCTGCCGGCAACGACAAGATCATCCGGGAGACGCACATGAGCGCGGCTATTGTGGGCCTGGCCCATACCCCCTTCGGCAAGATGGACGCCGAGACCGTCGAGAGCCTGATCGTGCGCGTGACGCAGGACGCTCTCGCCGATGCCGGGATCGAGGCCGGCGATGTCGACGAGATCATGCTCGGGCATTTCAATGCCGGGTTCTCGCCGCAGGACTTCACTGCCAGCCTCGTCCTGCAGGCCGATCCGGCGCTGCGGTTCAAGCCCGCGACGCGGGTGGAGAATGCCTGCGCCACGGGCTCTGCCGCGGTTCATCAGGGCGTCCGGGCGATCGAGGCGAAGCGGGCGCGCATCGTGCTCGTCGTGGGTGTCGAGCAGATGACCCGGTTGCCCGGTCCGCAGATCGGCGAGACGCTGCTCAAGGCGTCCTACCTGCCGGAGGACGGGCAGACGCCGGGCGGCTTTGCCGGCGTGTTCGGCAAGATCGCGGCAGGCTATTTCCAGCGCCACGGCGACCAGTCGGATGCGCTCGCGCTGATTGCAGCCAAGAACCACGCCAATGGCGTCGCCAATCCCTATGCGCAGATGCGCAAGGCGCTCGACTTCGATTTCTGCCGGCAGGAAAGCGAGAAGAACCCCTTCGTCGCCGGGCCGCTCAAGCGCACCGATTGCTCGCTGGTCTCGGACGGTGCGGCCGCACTCGTGCTCGCCGACATGGGCACGGCCATGCGCATGAAGCGTGCCGTCGCCTTCCGCGGGCTGGCGCATGTGCAGGATTTTCTGCCCATGTCGAAACGCGACATCCTCAAGTTCGAGGGCTGCGCACGCGGCTGGCACGACGCACTGCGCATGGCGCGGATCAGGCTGCACGACCTGTCATTCGTCGAGACGCATGACTGCTTCACCATTGCGGAGCTGATCGAATACGAGGCGATGGGGCTGACGCCTGAAGGCGAGGGCGCGCGCGCCATCAAGGAAGGCTGGACGCGCAAGGACGGGCGCCTGCCGGTCAATCCCTCGGGCGGCCTGAAGTCCAAGGGACATCCGATCGGCGCCACGGGCGTCTCGATGCATGTGCTGTCCGCGATGCAGCTCCTGGAGGAGGCGCCCGAGGGCATGCAGGTGCGCAATCCCCGGCTCGGGGGCATCTTCAACATGGGCGGGGCTGCGGTCGCCAACTACGTGTCCGTGCTGGAGCGGGCGCGATAGCGGCACCGAAATCGCCAGGGCGTCCCTTGTTCAGTCGCGGGCGGTGCCTATCTCGGTCCGGGGAGAAGATTGCGGCGCGGCGGCGTCGGTTGTCCCTTGATCGCTGCAAGGGAGGCGCTGATGGCGGCACATGTCCGGAATGACGAGGTGATCGGTGGCGTGCTCCTTGGAGCGGCTACGGTTCTCGCGCTGGTCATGGCCAATACCAGCCTCGCGCCTCTCTACGACCTGTTGCTGGGATCTCGTCTGGAGGTCCGCTTTTCGCCGGCCGGCAATGGCCAGTTCGAGATCGCAAAGCCGCTGGTCCTGTGGATCAATGACGGGCTGATGGCGATTTTCTTCTTCCTCGTGGGGATGGAGATCAAGAAGGAGCTTCTGCAGGGCTCCCTGTCTAACCGCAGGGCGGCAGCGCTGCCGCTTTTCGGCGCGCTTGGCGGCGTCATCGTGCCGGCGCTCATCTATGTCGCGCTCAACCAGGGCAATGCCCTCGCCATGCGGGGCTGGGCGATCCCGATGGCGACCGACATTGCCTTTGCCGTTGCCATTGCAGCCTCGCTGGGGCGTGCCGTCCCGCCCGCACTCAAGGCTTTCCTGCTGGCTCTCGCCATCATCGACGACCTGATCGCCATCATCGTCATCGCGCTGTTCTACACGGCCGAGCTTTCTGTCCTGTCGCTGGGCGTCGCAGCGGCGGGTCTTGCGCTGCTTGTCGTCCTCAACCGGCTCGGCGTGCGCTCGATGGCGGCCTATGTCATCGTCGGGATCGTCATCTGGGCGAGCGTGCTCAAGTCGGGCGTCCATGCCACGCTGGCGGGCGTCGCGCTTGGCTTTGCCATTCCGCTCGACCGTGACCGCGAGGGCGTGAGCCTCCTGGAGCGAGCCGAGCACGGCATCAAGCCGTGGGTGACCTGGCTCATCCTGCCGGTCTTTGCCTTTGCAAATGCAGGCGTGAGCCTTGCCGGGATCACGCTGTCGGCCTTTCTCGCGCCGGTGCCGCTGGGCATCGCGCTGGGCCTGTTCTTCGGCAAGCAGATCGGCGTGTTCAGCTTCGCCTTTGCCGCAGTGAAGCTTGGCCTTGCGGCGCGCCCGTCAGGCTCGTCCTGGGCGACACTTTATGGCGTGTCGCTTCTCACGGGCATCGGCTTCACCATGAGCCTGTTCATCGGATCGCTGGCCTTCGACGATGCCGCGAAGCTGGCCGAGGTCAGGCTCGGCGTGCTGACGGGTTCGTTCCTGTCGACGGTTGCCGGTGTTGCGGTGCTCATCGCGGTGCGCAGGCGCCGGGAGGCTGCCGGCACCGTGATGTCCACGGCAGCGAGTTAGATGCCGTCAGGCGGAAGGCGAGGCGCCTCCCCGGCAGAGTAGGGAGGCGCCTCTTTCCCCAAGCGCGCGCGGCCACGCGTCTGGGTAGCTCAACGCGCGTTGGCGCGCCGGTCTGCGGAAGCTCTAGATCCGACTTTAGTCGCGGTATTTATTAAATCCCACCGGATGATTAATTTGCATTCGTTAGTCTGTAACGTTATTTTTTGCAACCGCCATGTCAAGGCATCGCAGAAAAAAATCTGCATATCTATTAGTTTTAATTATATTAAAATTTGCATGGGACCGGGAGCCTCCCCGTGGCGCGCGGGTGGCCCTGATCCGGCTTGCCATTATTCGGGCAGCATCACGCCTCGCGCGCCATCTCCCGCAGCCGGTACTTCTGGATCTTTCCGGTCGATGTCTTCGGGAGTTCGGTGAACACGATGTGGCGCGGGCATTTGTAGGCTGCGAGATGCTGACGGCACCAGCCGATCAGTTCCTCGGCTCCGGCTTGCGCGCCAGGCTTCAACTCGACGAAGGCGCATGGCGTCTCGCCCCATTTCTCGTCAGGCCGCGCGACGACGGCGGCAGCCTGAACGGCGGGGTGCTTGTAGAGCGCATCCTCGACCTCGATCGACGAGATGTTCTCGCCGCCCGAGATGATGATGTCCTTGGAGCGGTCCTTGAGCTGGATATAGCCGTCGGGATGGCGCACGCCGAGGTCCCCGGAATGGAACCAGCCCCCGGCAAAGGCCTTGCCCGAGGCTGTCGGGTTCTTGAGATAGCCCTTCATGACCACGTTGCCGCGGAACATGACCTCGCCCATGGTCTGTCCGTCACGCGGGACAGGCTGCATGGTTTCCGGGTCCATGACGTCGAGGTCCTCGAGCGGGACATAGCGCACGCCCTGCCGGGCCTTGCGCGTCGCATATTCGGCGCCGGTCAGGGCGTTCCAGTCCTCGTGCCAGTCATTGATGACCGCTGGGCCATAGGTCTCCGTCAGGCCATAGAGATGCGTCACGTCGAAGCCGGCGCCGCCCATGGCTGCGAGCACGGCCTCAGGTGGCGGCGCGGCGGCCGTGAAGAATGAC
>JBIPLL010000676.1:0-4982 GCA_044368425.1 Beijerinckiaceae bacterium | reverse complement strand
AGCTGGTACTTTACGAGCCAAACTTTATTATACATGCACTATTGCTATCGGGCCTGGTAAAGAAAAAGGGAAGATTTCTTGCTATACGAAATAAGATTTATGAACATAGGTTTGACGAAAAATGGTATACTACATTTGAGATGATAGGCGAACGATCGACGCCATCCATAGGCCAAGCAAATATCAAAGAAAGTTATCCGATGCAATCATTGACAACTACGATCTTATCTGAATTTCAGACTACTCCGCATCGTAGCTTCTTTAAAACCGGTATAGACAATGGCAATGTTCTATTAGATATACAACTCGATAACTATATCTATCTTATCCATTCAGTGGAAGATGTTGGTTTTGTGCGAGATCTCCGGGAGGCACTGGTAGATTCAGGAATCGATTTAAGGTTCAATTCCCGCATACTTAAAGGGGGTGATTCGCTCTGGAGTGAAATCAAGGTATTGATCGAGAAATCATCTGGGTTGGCGGTGCTGGTGAGCCCAGCCTCCCTGCAATCCAGTTGGGTGGGAAGGGAGTTTCAATACGCGCTCCAGCTTCAGGGCATGAGAGGACGGGATCAGTTCCCAGTGGTCACCCTCTCCCTCAATGGCACCAGGCCCGGTGTACTAGAGGGACTCTTTGAGGAAGAACCCACCTACATCTCGGTGAGCAGCGGCCCCGGTGGGGCCACAGCCGCCATCGACGATATCCTGGTGGCCCTCGGCCGCCGCCACCCCACCGAGCGGGCACAGGTGGCCCAAGTGGCCCAGCCTCGGCCAGAGCCGGTAGAGGAGCTAGTGCTCAAGCTAAGTGACCTGCGCTTTCACGAGGAGGTCGGCAAGCGCCGCGCCGCCGGCGAAGCCCAGCTGATCTATGAGCCGTCCACCCCCGGCCAGAGGGCGGTCGAAAGCGTCAAGTGGCGGTTCATCGCGCCCTTGGGACCAATCGAAGTGGAGGAGCTGTGCTGGTATCTAGAGCGCTGGCCGGTGTGGCCCAACCCCATGGTGGCTGATCGCGCCCGGCGGGTGGAGGGCAACCTCAAGGCCTGGGGGCAGGCGCTGCACGCCGCCGCCCTGCCGCCGGAACACGCAGGCACCGTGCTGCAGGCCTGGGCAGGGGTGGCGGCGGGGGCGAGCCGTCGCTTCTCCGTTTCTGTGGACGATTCCCTGCTGCACGGCTCCATTGAGGCGGAGCAAAACCTTCCCCAGGAGGCCGCCACCGCCCTGCTCGCCCTGCCCTGGGAGCTGCTGCACAACGGCGATGGTTTTTTGTTTCAAGGCGCCCGGCCCATCCGTGTGCGCCGCCGGCTGCCGAACAAGCGGCCCCTCGCAGTGCCGGTGGTAGCCCCACCTATCCGGGTGCTGCTGATCACATCCCGCCCGGAAGACGACGCCTGCGGTTACCTCGACCACCGCGCCAGCGCCCTGCCCCTGGTGGCCGCCACCGAGGAGCTGGGCGATTTGCTCAAGCTCACCTTGCTGCAACCGGTCACTTTCTTGGGCCTGGAGGCCGAGCTGGCGCGGGCCGAACGGTCGGGCAAGCCGTATCACGTGGTGCATTTCGATGGCCACGGCGTCTACGACCGCCGCGTGGGCTTGGGCGGCTTCTGCTTTGAGGATCCCAGCGACAGCCACAGGCTCATTGGGCGCCGCCACCAAACGGTGTACACCAACCAGCTGGGGCCGTTGCTGAACAACTACCGCATCCCGCTGGTGCTGCTGGAGGCCTGCCAGAGCGCCCAGGCAGAAGCGGGATCCGAATCGGTGGCCAGCGACTTGCTGCGCATGGGTGTGGCCTCGGTGGTGGCGATGAGCCACAGCGTGCTGTTGGAAACGGCGCGGCGGTTTGTGGCCGCCTTCTACGCCGAGCTGGCCAAAGGCCAGCGGGTGGGCCAGGCGATGCTCGCCGGTCAGCGCGCCTTGCACAGCGACCGCCGCCGGGGCCAGCGCTACGGCATCGGTGAGCTGAAGCTGGACGACTGGTTTGTGCCGGTGCTGTATCAGGAGAAGGACGACCCCCAGCTGTTCACGGCCAGCCCCGCTCCCCAGACCCGAGAGGACCTGGGCGCCCGCCTGCGATCAAGGCTGGGGGCGGTGCCGCCAGAGCCAGTGGATACGGGCTTTGTGGGCCGCAGCCGCGATTTGCTGGCGCTGGAGCGACTGCTGCGCCAGGAGCGCTGGGCGGTAGTGCGCGGCCAGGGGGGCGAGGGCAAAACGGCGTTGGCGGCGGAGTTGGCCCGCTGGCTGGTGCGCTCTCAGCAGCTGCGGCGCGCGGCCTTCGTGAGCGTGGAGCTCTGCAGCCACAAGGATGCCGTGCTCGATGCCCTCGGCCGCCAGCTGGTGGGCGCCGACTACTCCGCCGCCAAATACGAAAACCCCGAGCAGGCCCTGCTGCCGATCGAGCGGGCCTTGCGGGAGCAGCCAACGTTGCTGGTGATCGACAACATGGAGAGCGTGCTGCTGCCCCCCTATCTCGAATCGCCGGAACTGCTGAGCGAGGAGGCGGCGTTGGAGCTGCAGGCGATTTTGGCGTTGGCGGAACGGCTATTGCGGGCGGGCGAAACGCGACTTGTGTTTACCAGCCGCGAGGCCCTGCCGGCACCGTTTGACGCGCAGCGACAGCGCTGGGAGCTGCACAAGCTGGGCAATGCCGATGCTGTGGCGTTGATCGAGCGCTCCCTCGCAGCGGGCGAGGGCAGCACGGCAACGGGTGTTGGGCCTGGTGCAGCCGCCCTAGAGGCCCGGCGGGAGGAAATCCAAGCGCTGGTGGATGCCGTGCAGGGCCACGCCCGCACCCTGGCGCTGCTGGCCCCGGAGCTGCGCCGCCGCGGCGTGGCGGCCACCCAGGCGGATTTGGTGGAGCTGATGGAGCAGATGCAACAAAAGGTGGCCCAGCTGCCGGCGGATGATCCGCGCCGCCGCGAGCAATCGCTGTTCGCCAGCGTGGAACTCTCGCTGCGGCGCCTTTCGGCAGCCAACCGGGAGCGGGCGCGGGTGCTGGGGGTGTTTCACGGCGGCGTGGATCTGGATTTGCTGCGGGCGATGACGGGCTGGGAACAAGCGGAGGTGGAGGGGCTGGCTCAGGAGCTGGTGGGCACCGGCCTGGCCACGCCGAATCCTTACAACCACCTCTCCCTCAATCCCGCCCTCTGCCCCAATCTCAAGGCCAGCCTCAGCAAGGAGGAACTGCAGGCGCTTACGGCAGGCTGGCTGGAGGCGATGGCCGCCTATCTCAACTTCCTCGATCAGCAGCGATCCCAAAACGCGGAACTGGTGGCGATGCTGACGCTGCTGGAGCTGCCTAATCTCTTTGCCCTGCTCGATCGCACCCAGGCCGCCTCCGATCCCGTAACCACGATCGAGCGGGCCACATCCCTGTATGGCCTGCTGCAAGAGCTGGGGAAACCGCGGCTGCTGGAGCGGGTGGCACGGGTGCGCGAGGCTGCCAGCGCCGCCCTGGGCGAGGGCCTCTCGCATGCACACTTTGAGGCCAGCCGCACCCGCGTCGAGCAGCAGTTGGCGGGCGGGCAATTGCGGGAAGCGCTGGCGGGAGCGCAGCAGTTGCTGCAGCAGGGCCAGGCGACATGGGAACAGGCCTATGCAAGCGCGGATTACGACCTAGCGGTTGCATTCTTACTCCTTGGCCGGGTGTTGCGAAGAGCAGCCGCTGCGGAGCAGGCCCTGCCGCTGATGCAGGAGGCCGGCCGGCGCTTTGAGGCCATCGCCAATAAGAACAACAGCAAGGCCGCGGCTAGGATGGCGTCCGCCTGCCTCGCGGAACAAGGCGACTGTAACTTCGACCTGGGCCGTTACGACGCTGCGGCTGCTGCCTACGAGGTAACGATCCGCAGAGGTGAACAACTTGGGGCTCTACGCGATGTTGCCGTTGGCAAAGGCCAACTCGGCACCGTTCGTTTGTACCAGCAGCGCTATGCCGAGGCCCTGGAGGCCTACCAGCAAGCCCGCGATACCTTTTCACGCCTCAATGAACCGGGCAGCGTCGCCATCACCTGGCATCAAATCGGCATGGTGCATCAGCAAGCGGGTCAGCCGGAGGTGGCGGAGGAGGCCTACAACCAAACCCTGGCAATCGTGGTGCGTCTTGGCGATCAGGCCGGGCAGGCGAGCACTCTTGGGCAGCTGGGCAATCTCTACAGCGCTGTTCTGCAGCGTCCAGAGGAGGCGTTGGCCTTCTACCAGCGGGCGGCGGAAATCTATGGGGAGATCGGTGATTTAGCCAAAGAAGGAATTACCCAAAGCAATCTGGCGGATACCTTACGCAAACTCCAGCGCCTTGATGAGGCCAGGCAGGCCATTCGCCGCGCCATCGAATGCAAAGCGCCGTTTGGCCATGCGGCCTCGCCCTGGACAAGCTGGGACTTCCTCGCTGACATCGAAGCCGCGGCAGCCAACAGCGCCGACGCCGCCGATGCGCGGTACCAGGCTCTCGGCTCTTTTCTCGCCTACCGCCGCGATGGCGGCGAAAATCAAAGCACCTCGGGCCGCCTGGCGCTGGCCGTCCGCCAGGCCCTGGCCAGCGACGATGCAGCTGAAGCCACAGCCCTCCTGCAGCAAGTCGCCGCCGCGCCCGAGGCCGTCAGCATGATCCCCTTCCTCACGGCCCTCCAGGCGATCACCGCCGGCAGCCGCGACAGCTCCCTCGCCGAGGATCCTGGCCTGTACTACCAACAAGCCGCCGAAGTGCTGCTGCTGATCGAGGCGCTGGAGGCGGAAGCTGGGGGGTGAAAGCCGTGGTTGCCCAGGCCGATTTAATACAGCCAGATAGAGAAGGCGGGGGAAAGGGATGGGTTTTGATCGATGTTTCTGGCCTGCTGCTGGTCTGGGGCATTAGGGTGCTGGTCCTGAGTTATCCCACTCCGGGGGATCCTGCCCCTGCCCAAGTGGTGAGATCCCGGCAGGATGCTCCGTGGCACGCCCGCCGCCGATGACCGCCAGCGACAAGCTTTTCTTCTGGTTGTTTCAGAGCCA
>JBIPLL010000484.1:0-2909 GCA_044368425.1 Beijerinckiaceae bacterium | reverse complement strand
GCGGGGTCAGTTTCGGGCCTGGCTTGCGCAAACGGTCATTGGCGATGATGCCGCGCTTCATCAGCACATATTTTCGTACGGCGAGGCCGAGATTGGGCTGCGTCTCGTAGCGGACGAGCGGGAGGTGACGATCGAACAGGTCATGCGCCGCGTCGCGGCGACCCTCGTTCGACAGCCGCACGACGCCCGCGAGCATCTCGGGATAGGCATAGCCCGTCATGGCGCCGTCTGCCCCGCGCTCCATCTCGTAGGGCAGGAACAGGCCGCCATTGCCGGTCAGGATCGAGACACGACGCATCGATCCGTCAGCCTCGAAACCGCGCAGGGCGGTGATCTTGTCGAGACCGGGCCAGTCCTCGTGCTTCAGCATGACGCAGGACGGGTTGTTCATGATGATCGACCGGATGACCTTGTTCGTCATCACGACATTGGTCGTCAGCGGATAATCCTGAATGACGAACGGGGTCTTCGCACCGATGGCTTCCACCGCATCGGCATAATAGTTCACGATCTGGTCGTCGGTGCGCAGCGTGGGCGGCGGCGCGATCATGACGGCGGAGGCGCCGGCGTCCATGACGCGGGCAGACAAGGCCGACATGGCGGCGAAGCCCGGCGCCGAGACGCCGACAATGATCGGGATGCGGCCGTTGACGGCGGCAATGCAGCGCCTGGCAAAGGCATTGGCCTCGTCAGCGGCAAGCTTGGGCGCCTCGCCCATGATGCCGAGAATGGTGAGGCCCGTCGCTCCAGCCGCGATGAAGGCATCGACCATGCGGTCGGTCGAGGCGTGGTCGACATTCCCGTCCGCGTCGAACGGGGTCGGCGCGATCACGTAAACACCCTTTGCATCGGCCGTCAGCATCGTCACCTCGCTCGGCGCGCCTCGCGCCATTTGTTATACAAGCGGCCTGACTTTTACGGGCTGGCTGCCGTCCGCGCAATGTGAAGCCGTGAGTCCGCTACCTGCGGGCTGCGGCTCCGGCCTTCATGCGTTGACCACAATTGCAAACCGCGAAGGAGGGCTCGCGGGCCGCGCCCGGCACATGCGATAAGGAGCATAAAAGGAGAGCGGCGTGCAACGTTTCACGGACAGGGTTGCGATCATTACAGGGGCAGCATCCGGTATCGGGCTTGCGACGGCGCGGGCTCTGGCGAGCGAAGGCGCCCGTCTCGCGCTGATCGACCGGGATGCCGGCGCATTGGCGGAGGCGGCCGCGGGTCTGCCGCCGCATTGTGCTCCCATCAGCCTGGTGGGCGATGTCGGCGACGAGGCGACGGTCGACGAACATATCGGCGTGATTGCCAGCGAATGGGGCCGGGTCGACATCCTGGTGACGGCCGCCGGGTTCTCGACCGGAACTAGCGTGCCCGATACGTCACTTGCCGACTGGAACGCCGTCCTGTCGACCAACCTCACCGGCACGTTCCTCTGGTGCCGGGCCGTGCTCCCGCTGATGCAGGCGCGAGGAACGGGCGCCATCGTGCTCGTCGGGTCTCAGCTCGCCTTTGCCGGCGGGCAGTCGAACGCGGCCTATCTCGCCAGCAAGGGAGCAATTCCCAGCCTGGCGCGGTCCATGGCCGTGGACCATGCCGCAGATGGAATCCGGGTCAATGTCGTGGTGCCCGGCGCGACGCAGACGCCATTGCTCGAGCGCGCCTTCAAACGCTCCGGCGATGCGCAGGCCGCGCGCGCGGCCTCGTTGCGACGCCATCCGCTCGGCCGGTTCGGAGAGCCGGAAGACATCGCGCGCGCCATCCTCTTCCTCGCAAGCGACGAAGCGTCGTTCACGACGGGATCGTGCATGATGGTGGATGGCGGCTATCTGGCCATGTGAAAACGGGCTGTGAGCGGCGGCCGGCGTCAGCAACCGCCGCGTCCGCGCCTCGACGCCCCCAGGAGCATATGCTCCCGCAGGCCCGCATGGAGGCCCGCCTCCGTGACCCCGTCCCGCATCCATTGCATGATCTGGTCGCGAAACGCCTCGTGCTGGCGGGCAACGGCGGCAAGGTCGTTGTCCCGGTAGCGCTCCAGGCTGAAGATGATCAGGACGTGCCGGGCGATGGCAGTCCACAAGGTCGAGGCGATCGCATTTCCCGATGCGGCGCAGATCGTACGGTGAAATTCGAGATCGGCGCGCAGCGAGGATGCCGCGTCGTTGGAGCGGGCCGCCTGGGCCAGCATCTGAAGCGACCGCTCAAGATCGGCCGGGTCCCCGGTGCCCACCCGCCAGCGCTCGAGCGCGTCCCGCAGCAGGATCGTCTCCAGCATGACGCGAACCTCGAACACCTTGTCCACCGTGGCCGGCTCGAAATCCGCAACGCGGTAGCCGCGATGGCCGCCGCCCGAGAGGATACCCTGTGCGTGGAGCACCTTCAGCGCCTCACGGATCGGGACGCGACTCACGCCGAGCTTCTCGGCAAGGGCCGTTTCCACCACGCGGTCGCCCGGGCGCAGCAGGCGCGTGGCGATCGCTTCGGCTACCGAGTCCGCGATGGACTCGGCCAGCAATACCCGTTTCGGCTGTGGGAAGGCTTCCGGAAACGACACAATCCGCGTGATAGCATTCGCCATCGTCAACCCCCGAGCCGCATCAGGCTGCGCCCCGCATACACGAGCCCGGAACAGGACCGCGCGGGGCGAGGAACGCTTTGCGGAAGATCCGGAAACCGGACATTCCCAATCACTAGCTTTGTATAATGTCTAACAAGTATTGGTCTTTTATCAATTTAGCCTTTCACATCATCATTGTCACGTCAGGTCTGCGCCGAAGTTCCTTTGCGGATCGAATTCGGGAGACAGGCGGCCCGTCGGGCGGGCGGCCTCCCCTCCCTGGCGCGGCAGGAAGCAGCCATAGCCGGGCTTTACCTGCAATGCGCCGTCGGCAACGACGACCTTGCCGCGAACCAGA
>JBIPLL010000248.1:0-4995 GCA_044368425.1 Beijerinckiaceae bacterium | reverse complement strand
TCTCGCCTTCGCCGAGAGCCGCATCCGCAAGGAAACCATCGCCGCCGAGGACATCCTGCACGATCTGGGCGCGCTCTCGATGATGAGCTCCGATAGCCAGGCCATGGGCCGCGTCGGCGAGGTCATCACCCGCACCTGGCAGACCGCGCACAAGATGAAGGTGCAGCGCGGACCTCTGGCCGAGGATGTCGGGACCGGCGCCGACAATGCCCGCGTCAAGCGCTATGTCGCGAAATACACGATCAACCCGGCCATCGCCCATGGCGTCAGCCGCCATATCGGCTCGATCGAGGTGGGCAAGCTCGCCGACCTCGTGCTCTGGTCGCCGGCCTTCTTCGGCGTGAAGCCTGACCTCATCATCAAGGGCGGCGCCATTGCCGCTGCGCCGATGGGCGATCCCAACGCCTCGATCCCGACGCCCCAGCCAGTTCATTACCGCCCGATGTTCGGCGCCTTCGGCAAGGCCCGCACGGCCACGAGCCTCACCTTCGTCTCGCAATCGGCACTGGCGGGCGGCGTGCGCGAGAAGCTCGGCCTCGCCAAGACGCTCGTTGCGGTCGAGAATGTGCGCGGGGACATCGGCAAGAAGGACATGATCCACAACAGCGCCACCCCGGACATCCGCATCGATCCGGAGACCTACGCCGTCACCGCCGATGGCGAATTGCTGGTCTGCGAGCCAATGAAGGAGCTGCCGATGGCGCAGCGCTACTTCCTGTTCTGACGCCCCGCCGTTGCAACGCCAATATCGCGCGATGGCGGGTAGCCCGCGGGCCGTACGCGGGGCGTGCCTTTGATCCCGGCACGCCGGATCGATCGACCCCTTGCCGGGATCGCCGGGTCCGATCTGCGCTCGCTCCGACGCCGTTCGCCGCTTCCGCCCCCGCCCGGTGGCTGCTATCAAGGCCCCGATCCTTCGGGAACCAGTGAATCGAGGTTTTCCCCATGCTGCGTGCCACGTCCGTCATCCGCAAGCCGGCCGTCCGCCCGGACAAGCTTATCGACAGCGTGACCCTCGATCATGAGGGTCGCAACCGCCGCCGCATCGCGTTGAAGGCGGCGGCAGGCACCGAGTTCCTGCTCGATCTCGACCGCCCGCTCATCCTCAACGACGGCGACGCGCTCAAGCTGGAGGACGGGCGGCTGATCGGCGTCGTTGCGGCCCCGGAGCGCCTGCTGGAAGTGAAGGCAGAGAATCCGCTGCGGCTTCTGCGCGTCGTCTGGCATGTCGGCAATCGCCATACGCCTGCCGAAATCACCGCCGACGCGCTCTATATCGAGGACGACCACGTGCTCGCCGAAATGGTGCGTGGCCTCGGCTGCACCGCAAGCCTCGTCATCCGGCCATTCAGCCCGGAGCAGGGCGCCTATGCGGGGCATGGGCACGGCCACGATCACCACGGCCACGACCATCACGGCCACGACCATCACGGCCACGAACCTCATGATCATCATGATCACGGCCCGGGCTGTGGCCACAACCACGGCCATGATCACGACCACAAGCACGACCACAAGCACGACCACTGAACCGCCGCACAGCACGTGACCCTGCCACCGAACCTGCCATTGATGGTCTGGCTCTCACCGGCTTTCCCGGTCGGGGCCTTCGCCTATTCGCACGGGCTCGAATGGGCCTGCGAGGTGGGCGATATTCGCGATGCCGCGACCCTGACGGCCTGGCTGCGCGACCTCCTGGAGCACGGTTCGTTGCGCAACGACGCCATTCTCTGCGCCTGCGCCTTCCGGGCTGCGGCGTCCGGCGACGAGGCAACTCTTGTCGAGACGGCGGAATATGCGTTGGCGCTGACAGGCTCCGCCGAGCGCCGGCTGGAGACCGTCACGCAGGGCAATGCCTTCGTCATCGCCGCGCGTGCTGCCTGGCCTTGCCCGACGCTCGACCGCCTGAAGGTCGCGGTACCCGGCGATGTCGCCTATCCCGTGGCTCTCGGCGTGACGGCGGCAGGCCATGGCCTGCCTCTCCTGTCCACGCTGGAAGCCTTCGGCCTCGGCATCGTCGCGAACCTGATCTCGGCTGCCGTTCGTCTCGGGGCCATCGGCCAGACCGACGGGCAGCGCGTGACGGCAGCGCTCATGCCGGCATCGACCTTGCTTGCCCATGAGGCGCAGGACGCCGGCCTCGATGCAATCGGCGGCTGCGCCCTGCGCTCGGACATCGCAGCCCTGCGCCACGAAACCCAGTATTCGAGGTTGTTCCGCTCATGACCACGTCCCCCAACGGCCCGTTGCGCGTCGGCATCGGCGGCCCCGTCGGCTCCGGCAAGACGGCCCTGATGGAGGCGCTCTGCAAGCGCCTGCGCGGAACCTACGACCTGTGCGCCATCACCAACGACATCTACACCAAGGAAGATGCGCGCCTGCTCACCGTTGCGGGAGCTCTCCCGGTCGAGCGCATCATGGGCGTCGAGACGGGCGGCTGCCCGCATACCGCGATCCGCGAGGATTGCTCGCTCAATCTCGCGGCGGTCGAGGATATGCGCGGGCGTTTCCCCGGCCTCGATCTCATCCTGATCGAGTCGGGCGGCGACAATCTGGCTGCAACCTTCTCGCCCGAACTTGCCGACATCACCGTCTATGTGATCGACGTGGCCGGCGGCGAGAAGATCCCGCGCAAGGGCGGACCGGGCATCACGCGCTCGGACCTGCTCGTCATCAACAAGATCGATCTCGCGCCCCATGTCGGGGCCGATCTGGGCGTGATGGAGAAGGATGCCCGCCAGATGCGCGGCAGCCGCCCCTTCGTCTTCAGCAACATGCGCAACGGCGACGGCGTGGCGGCCATTTCCGACTTCATCGAGACGCGCGGCGGGCTGCGTCGCACCGCCTGATCCCTGCCGCCTCAGCCATTCGGGTTTCCGTCACGGGGTTCCAATGCCGCGCTCCTTCATCCTGACCCTGTCCTGCCCGGACCGCATCGGCATCGTCGCGGCGGTCGCGACTTTTCTCGCGGAGCGACAGGGCAATATCCGCGCGAGCGCCCAGTTCGACGATACCGATTCCGGGCGCTTCTTCATGCGCGTCCATGTCGCCTTCGACGGCGCCATGCCCGATCTGGAGCGTGAATTTGCCCCGGTTGCCGAGCGTTTCGCCATGGACTGGCATCTCTGGGACGAGGAGAAGCGGCCGCGCCTGCTGCTCATGGTCTCGAAATTCGGCCATTGCCTGAACGATCTGCTCTATCGCTACGGCTCGGGGCTGCTGAAGGCCGACATCCCGGCCGTTGTCTCCAATCACCGCGACTTCTACCGCCTCGCAGCCTCCTACGACGTGCCGTTCCATCACCTGCCCGTCACGCGCGAGACCAAGCAGCAGCAGGAGGAGCGCCTGTGCGAGATCATCGAGGCCGAGCGCATCGATTGCATCGTCCTCGCCCGCTACATGCAGGTGCTCTCGCAGGACATGTGCGCCCGCATGCCGGGCCGCATCATCAATATCCATCACTCCTTCCTGCCAAGCTTCAAGGGTGCGCAGCCCTATACGCAGGCCCATCGGCGCGGCGTGAAGCTGATCGGCGCGACAGCCCATTACGTCACGCCCGATCTCGACGAGGGCCCGATCATCGAGCAGGACGTCACCCGCGTCGATCACAACATGGATGCCGAGGAATTCACGGCAGCCGGTCGCGATGTCGAATGCGCGGTGCTCTCGCGCGCGGTGCGCTTCCACATCGAGCGCCGCGTGCTGCTCAACGGCAATCGCACCGTCGTGTTCCGCTGAGCCTTCAGCGCCCGAGATAATCGCGCAGCGCGCTGTCGCCGGCATCGTCGAGCAGGGAAGCGGGCGGCCCCATCCGCTTCACCTTGCCATCCGCGATGAAGGCCATCAGATCGGCCCGCTCGCGCGCTTCCTCCGGCGTATGCAGCGACAGTAGCACGGTCAGCCCGCGCTCGCGCCGGATGCGGTCGACAAGAGCCAGCATGTCGCGCCGCAAGCCGGGATCGAGCGCGCCGAAGGGCTCGTCCAGCAGAAGCAGCGGCCGCCGCCGCACCAGTGCGCGCGCCAGCGCAACCCTTTGCCGCTGCCCTCCCGACAACTGTCCGGGAAGCCGCTGGCCCAGTCCGCCAAGATCGACCTGCGCGAGCGCATCGGCGACCTCGCCCCATTGACCGGACGACAGGCGTAGCCCCGGATCAAGGCCGAGCCCGACATTCCGGGCGGCAGTCAGGTGCGGCAGCAGGTTATGGTCCTGAAACAGGATCGTCAGCGGCCGCGCGGCTGGCGCGAGCGGCAGGAGATCGACGCCGCCAAGGCGCATGATGCCTGCCGTCGGCCGCTCGAAACCCGCCAGTGCATGCAGGAGCGTCGTCTTGCCGCCGCCTGACGGACCGATGAGCGCGCACAGCGCACCGTCCGGCACGCTCAGGTCATAGCATGCGGCAAAGCCGGGATAGGTCAGGGTGAGGCCGGCAATCTCGAGCATGTCAGTCCTCAGCCGTCACGGGCCCGGCCTGCGGTCCCGCCAGCCTCTCGGCCACGAGATAGACGCACAGGATCATTCCTGCCAGCAGCAGGGCGGCCGCGCCCGCTTCCGCCATGCGATAGGCGCCAAGCCTTTGCAGTACCACGAGGGGCAGGGTGACGAATTCGCCGCTACCGAAAAAGGCGGCCACGCCCAGATCGCCGAGCGAGAGGCAGAACGCTGTGGCGAAGGCGATCGTGAAGGGCCGGCGCAAGAGCGGCCAGTCGACGAGGCGCAAGCGGTCGAGCCCCGCGATCCCGAGGCTTGTGCACAGGCGTCCGTGGCGGAGCTGGGCGCTCAGCATCGGCCCCTCGATCTGGCGCAACGTCCATGGCAGGGCCATCAGCGCGTTGATCACCACGACGAGGCACGGCGCCAGCCAGGCGCTGCCCGAATAGGGCCGCAGCAGGACGAACAGCCCGGCCACCAGCGCGAAGGGCGGCACCGTCAGGCTGACAAGGCCAGCCATGCTGCTCGCCAGCGCCGCGCCCCGGTCGCCCCGCCGACGCCAGTTC
>JBIPLL010000088.1:0-8020 GCA_044368425.1 Beijerinckiaceae bacterium | reverse complement strand
CGATCAGCAGGCTGACGAGAAGCTGGATGGCGAAGGCGGCGCCCGTCGGCAATCCGAGCCAGTCCATGGCGAAGGCGCCGGCGACCAGAACGAGGAACAGGCCCAGGGCGGCGAGCCAGAGCCGGTGCCACAGCATCCAGAGAACGTGGAAGCTGAAGGCGAAGACCGAGAACCCGTCCCGCACCACGACAAGCCGGTCCAGCGCGGCCGGGTCGCCGACCGTCGCATCCACGGGCAGATGCACGCTGTAACTCACCATCGTCCGGTCTCCGGCCTGACGCGTGTCAGAGGGCGCCCTTGGTTGAGGGCACCCGGCCTGCCTCGCGTGCATCCTGCGCCAGAGCGGACCGCAGGCAGCGCGCCACACCCTTGAAGCAGCTTTCGGCGATATGATGGCTGTTGACGCCGTAAAGCGTCTCGACATGCAGCGTCAGCCCCGCATTCATGGCGAAGGCCTGAAAGAACTCGCGCACGAGCTCGGTATCGAAGGCGCCGATCTTCTCCGTCGGGAAGGTCGTCCGGAACACGAGGAAGGGCCGGCCCGAGACATCGAGCGCCACGCGTGTCAGCGTCTCGTCCATCGGGAGGTCGAGGCTTGCATAGCGCGCGATGCCCGCCTTGTCGCCCATGGCCTGGGCCAGCGCCTGGCCCAGCACGATGCCGGCATCCTCGACGCTGTGATGCTGGTCGACATGCAGGTCGCCATCGACCCTGATCGTGATGTCGATCAGCGCATGCCTGGCGAGAAGCTCGAGCATGTGGTCGAGGAAGCCCACGCCTGTCTGGATCTCGGCCTTGCCGGACCCGTCGAGGGTCAGGCTCGCCTCGATCTTCGTCTCGGCTGTGTGGCGGCGGACACTGGCGCTGCGCATCATGCTCTCCGGCCGGCAATCCGGCATGGCGTCGCGCACAAAAGGCGGCGACGGCGGCCTTTTAGCAAGACCGACCCGGCTGCGCCACTGCGATGCGTTTTGATGCTCGATGCGTTTTGATCCTTGCCCCTTTTCCGGCTGATGCGTTGGTTTTGGGAGCGTCGGTGCTTAAGTGAACGGATGTGTCCCGAAGGGGGGCGCGATTCGCGGGGCGCGATCCTCGCGACAGGGTCAGTTGTCAGGAGCGCCGATGTCCGTGCCGTCCTCCTCCGAGGGAATGCCCGTCTTCCACGCCACCACCATCGTGATGGTCCGCAAGGGCAACCGCGTCGTTCTGGGCGGCGACGGGCAGGTCTCGCTCGGGCAGACCGTGGTCAAGGGCAATGCCCGCAAGGTGCGCCGCCTCGCCAAGGGAGCGGTGATCGCGGGCTTTGCCGGGGCGACGGCCGACGCCTTCACCCTGTTCGAGCGGCTGGAAGCCAAGCTCGAGCAATATCCCGGCCAGCTCGCCCGCGCCTGCGTCGAACTCGCCAAGGACTGGCGAACAGACCGCTATCTGCGCCGCCTCGAGGCGATGATGCTTGTCGCCGACAAGGAGGTGGGCCTTCTGCTCACCGGCACCGGCGACGTGCTGGAGCCCGAGCTGAATGACGGCGGCACGGTGATGGCCATCGGCTCCGGCGGCAATTTCGCCCTTGCGGCCGCCCGGGCCCTGATCGACCGCGACGACCTCGATGCCGAGGCGATCGCGCGCCGCGCTTTGACGATCGCAGCCGAAATCTGCGTCTATACGAATGGCAATCTCACCATCGAGAGTCTGGAGATCGCGGGCCAGGGTCCGGCAACCTGAAGCCTGCCAGCGAGCGAGTTGAACATGACCGTCTTTTCACCGCGCGAGATCGTCTCCGAACTCGACCGCTTCATCGTGGGGCAGGCGGACGCCAAGCGCGCCGTGGCCATCGCGCTGCGCAACCGCTGGCGTCGGCAGAAGCTCGAAGGCCCGCTGCGCGACGAGGTGATGCCCAAGAACATCCTGATGATCGGCCCGACCGGTTGCGGCAAGACCGAGATCTCCCGGCGTCTGGCCCGTCTGGCGGGCGCTCCATTCCTCAAGGTGGAGGCGACAAAGTTCACCGAGGTCGGCTATGTCGGCCGCGACGTCGAATCCATCGTGCGCGACCTGCTGGAGGTCGGAATCGGCCTTGTCCGCGAGGCGCGTCGCAAGGAAGTGCAGGCCCGTGCCCATGTGGCGGCCGAGGAGCGCGTTCTCGACGCGCTGGTCGGATCGACCGCGAGCCCCGCCACGCGCGACAGCTTCCGCCGCAAGCTGCGGTCTGGCGAGCTCGACGACAAGGAAATCGAGATCGAGATCCAGGGCGGTGCCGGCAACGGCATGCCCATGTTCGAGCTGCCGGGCATGCCCGGCGCCGGCATGGGCGCCATGTCGCTGGGCGACCTGTTCGGCAAGGCGCTCGGCCAGCGCGGCAAGCCCCGTCGCGTGCCGGTGCGCGAGGCCTATGAGCCGCTCGTCGCCGAGGAAAGCGACAAGCTCATCGATCAGGACGCCATCACGCAGGAAGCCATCCGACAGGTCGAGAATGACGGCATCGTCTTTCTCGACGAAATCGACAAGATCTGCGCGCGCGATGGCCGGTCCGGCGCCGATGTCTCGCGCGAGGGCGTGCAGCGCGACCTCTTGCCGCTGATCGAGGGCACCACCGTTGCCACCAAGCACGGGACGGTCCGAACCGATCATATCCTGTTCATCGCGTCGGGCGCCTTCCACGTATCGAAGCCGTCGGACCTCCTGCCTGAATTGCAGGGCCGCCTGCCGATTCGCGTCGAGCTTCAGCCCCTCACCGTCGATGATTTCCGGCGCATTCTCACCGAGACGGAGGTGAGCCTCGTCAAGCAGTCTGTCGCCATGCTGGCAACCGAGGGCGTCGAACTCGTCATCACGCCCGATGCGGTCGATGCCATCGCCCGTGTTGCGGTCGAGGTGAACGGGTCTGTGGAGAATATAGGCGCCCGCCGCCTCCAGACGGTGATCGAGCGCATTCTGGATGATATTTCATTCACTGCACCGGATCGATCCGGTGAAACGATGCGGATCGACGCGGCTTATGTCGAGGCACAGGTCGGCGATCTGGCCCGAAACACGGACCTGAGCCGGTTCATCCTGTGACCCTGCGCCGGGGCGGATGAAGGAGGCATCGATGTCGATGGCCCGCTCCACGCTGATCGTCGGCCTGGGCACGGTCGGCTCGCGGCTTCTCGGCTTTGGACGCGACCTCCTCCTGGCGCGCATTTTCGGCGCCGGCCCTGTCGCCGACGCGCTCCTTCTGGCCCTGCGCATTCCCAACCTCGTGCGCCGCGTCATGGGGGAGGGCGGGCTCAATGCGGGCTTCGTCCCGATCTATACCGGCATCCGCACGCGGGACGGCGAACGGCCTGCTGGCCTGTTTGCAGCCCGTGCGCTCGCCAATCTCGGTCTCGTCCTGCTCGTCCTTGTCGTCTTCGGCATGATCGGCGCGCATCTCATCGTGCTGGCGCTCGCCCCCGGCTATGCGGAAACACCCTCCGAAGCGCAGCGCACGGCCAGTTTCCTGCGCGCGGCCCTGCCATTCCTGATGGGGGTTGGCCTCGCGACGCTGATCGCGGCCTGGCTCAATGCGGAGCGCCGCTTCACGCTGGCCGCGCTTGCCCCGATGATCGTCAACGCCGTGCTGATTGCAGCACTGCTGGCGCTGCTGGGCCTGTCGCCACCCCCCGAAATGGCGGCGTGGCTCTTCGCGGCGGCGTGGTCGGTGGCGGGGCTTCTTCAGCTTGCCCTGATGCTCGGCGCCTTGCGGCGCCTGACGGGCGGCTCCGGCGGATTGCTCGTCCGTCCCGGTCTCGACGGGGACCAGCTGCGCCTCCTTCGAATCGGCCTGCCGACCTTCCTCGCTGCCGGCGCAGCGCAGTTCATGAACCTGGCGGCGACGCTTGTCGCCTCCTTCACGCCATCGGCTGTGTCCTGGCTCTATTTTGCCGACCGCGTTTTCCAGCTGCCGCTCGGCTTCGTTGCCGTTGCGGTCGCGACGGTCATTCTCCCCGAATTTGCGCGTGCGGAGGCCAGCGGCGATCACGCGAGGGCGCGTTCGCTGGCCAATCGCGCCATTGAAGCGTCCATCGCGCTGTCGCTGCCGGCCTCCGTCGCATTGGCCGTGCTCGCCTTGCCGATTGCCCGGGTCCTGTTCGAGCACGGCGCCTTTGGCCCGCAGGACAGTGCCGGCACCGCCCGCGTTCTGCTCGGCATGGCAATCGGCCTCCCCTTTGCCACCATGGGAAAGGTGCTGTCGCAGGCCTGTTTCGCCCGCGGTGACTGGAAGGTGCCGACCGTCGCGGCCTTGCTCGGCCTTCTCGCCACGGTCCTTGTCGCGGGCGTCATGGAGCCGGTCGACGCGCCTTTAGGGCTGGGACTGGGCGTCAGCGCCGGGCTGCTTGCCTATTGCGTCGCGCAGGCCGTTGCGCTCCTGCGCGCGGGAGTCTGGCGCCCCGATGCCCGGCTGATCATGCGGCTTCCCGGTTTCCTCATGGCAAGCCTGATCATGGGCCTTGCGGTCGGTCTCCTGGCGCAGGTCCTGGCAGGAGCGCTCGCGCAGCCGGTTCATGCCGGCTTGCGCCTGACGCTGCTGCTTGGACTCTGCGCGGCGGGCGTGCTCGTCTATGCCGGTTCCGCAATGCTGTTGCGTGCGCTGCGCCTGTCGGAACTCGTCGCCATGTGGCGCGCGCGCAGCTGATGGTGACCGTCTGAACTGTCGCGGCTTGCGCCTGCCCCCGGCCATTGCCATAAGCGCCGCGCCGCCTGTCGCGGCATCGAGGTTCGCCCATGACCACCTTTCCAGCGACCACCTTTCCCGCGCGCGTCTTTTCCGGAATGCAGCCCACCGGCAACCTGCATCTGGGCAATTATCTGGGCGCGATGATCCGCTGGATCGAGCTGCAGCAATCGATGGAATGCATCTATTGCGTCGTCGACATGCATGCCATCACGCAGGCGCAGGATGTCTGGGGCGGCCCCGAGGGGCTGACGCGCGCCACCCGCGAGGTCACGGCGGCCTATATTGCCTGCGGACTCGACCCGCGCCGCTCGATCATCTTCAACCAGAGCCAGGTGGCGGAACACGCCGAGCTCGGCTGGATCTTCAATTGCGTCGCACGCCTTGGCTGGCTCAACCGCATGACGCAGTTCAAGGAGAAGGCGGGCAAGGACCGGGAGAACGCCTCGGTCGGGCTCTATGCCTATCCCAACCTGATGGCGGCCGACATCCTCGTCTACCGCGCGACCCATGTTCCGGTTGGCGAGGACCAGAAGCAGCATCTGGAGCTGACGCGCGACATCGCGCAGAAATTCAACAATGATTTCGGCGCGCGCATCGCGCAGCTCGGCTTCGGCGATGCCTATTTCCCGCAGCCCGAGCCCGTGATCCAGGGGCCGGCCACCCGCGTCATGTCCTTGCGCGACGGCACCAAGAAAATGTCGAAGTCCGACGCGTCGGAATATTCTCGCATCAACCTCACCGACGATGCCGACACCATTGCCCAGAAGGTGCGCAAGGCCAAGACCGACCCGCTGCCAATGCCGGAGAGCGAGGACGAGCTCAAGGCGCGGCCCGAGGCCGACAACCTCGTCGGCATCTTCGCCGCGCTCCAGAACCAGACCAAGGCCCAGGTTCTGGCGGAGTTCGGTGGCGGCACGTTCTCGGCCTTCAAGGGGTCTCTGGTCGATGTGGCGGTGGCCCGGCTGGCACCCATTGCCGGCGAGATGCGCCGCCTGATGGACGACCCCGGTCATATCGACGCAATCCTCAGCGACGGCGCCGACCGTGCTCGCGCCCTTGCCTCCGCGAACATGCGCGAGATCCGGTCCATCATGGGCTTTGTCGGTTCCCGCTGAACGGCGTCCGCAGCGGACAGGTTCATGCGGCGCAGGGCAGGCAACCGCCTTGTGCCCTCTGCCCCTCTGGAACCGTTCTAACAGGTGCCTTATCTTATTGGATGTTCGCCGACCTTGAATCGCCGAACCACAGGAGTTCGCGATGTTCATCCAGACCGAAGCCACGCCCAATCCCGCGACGCTGAAGTTCCTGCCCGGCCGCACGGTGATGGGCGAGGGCACCTTCGATGCGCGTGACGAGGCGTCCGCCGCCGCGTCCCCGCTCGCTGCCCGGCTCATGACCGTTCCGGGCGTCGCCGCCGTCTTCTTCGGCGCCGACTTCATCACGGTGACCAAGTCCGATGGCGAATGGCAGCATCTGAAGCCCGCGATTCTCGGCGCCATCATGGAGCATTTCATGTCGGGCGCGCCTCTGATCGAGGCTGATCACGTCCAGGTGACCCGGGACGGCGAGGAGGAGTTCTTCGACGACAAGGATGCCCAGACCGTCGCAACCATCAAGGAACTCCTCGAGACGCGCATCCGCCCGGCGGTCGCCGGCGATGGCGGCGACATCACCTTCCGCGGTTTTCGCGACGGCACGGTGTTTCTCGCCATGAAGGGCGCCTGCTCGGGCTGCCCGTCTTCAACCGCGACGCTCAAGCACGGTATCCAGAACCTGCTGCGCCATTTCCTGCCGGACGTCCGCGAGGTCCGCGCCATCTGAATTCGTTGCGCGGGCTTTCGGCCCGCTTCTTCCTGTCGGGGCAAACCATTCCATGACGGACATGACCGTGCCCGGACCTGTGTCCGGCGAGGCACTCGACCTCCTGTTTCGCGACGCGCGCACCTTCTCGCACTGGCTGGAGCGACCGGTGGAGCCTGCGCTTCTGCGCGAGGTCGCCTTATTGATGCGGCTTGCCCCGACCAGCGCCAATTGCGGGCCCGCCCGCATCGTCTTCGTCGCGAGCCGCGAGGCCAAGGAGCGCCTGCGCCCGGCGCTTTCGCCGGGTAACGTCGACAAGACGATGAGTGCCCCGGTGACGGCAATCGTCGGTCATGATCTCGACTTCCCGGAGACATTGCCCGAACTCTATCCCCCGGCCGATGCCCGGTCGTGGTTTGCGGGCAAGCCCGATCTCATCGCGCAGACCGCATTCCGCAACAGCTCCCTGCAGGGCGCCTATCTGATCATGGCCGCCCGTGCGCTCGGCCTGGATTGCGGTCCGATGTCGGGCTTCGATCCTGCACCGGTGAAGGCTGCTTTCTTCCCTGACCTCCGCGTGGAGGTGAACTTCCTCTGCAATCTGGGCTATGGAGATCGCGCGCGGCTGCATCCGCGCCTGCCCCGCCCCGATTTCGAGCGCTTCTGCGCCATCGTCTGAGCGGTGCGGCGCCGGTCGCGCCGGCTGATTCGGGGCCAGGCGCGTTTTCGGGAGAAGGCGCATTTTCGGGAGAAGGCGCATGCGGGTTCTCGCCATCGACACGGCTGTCTCGGCCTGCTCGGTCGCCGTCATCGAGCGCGGGCGCGATCAGCCGCTCGCCGCCGAGACGAAGCTGCTCGAGCGCGGCCACGCCGAGGCGCTTGTTCCGATGATCGAGCGCGTCATTGCGCGGGTCGAGGGAGGTTTTCCCTCGCTGGAGCGAGTCGCCGTTACGGTGGGCCCCGGCTCCTTCACCGGCCTGCGCGTCGGCATCGCGGCGGCGCGCGCCGTCGGTCTTGCTCAGGACATTCCGGTTGTCGGCGTCTCGACGCTCGCGGCGCTCATGGCGCCGTGGGTTTCGCGTGAGAAGGGACGCGTGCTGGTTGCCGCCATCGACGCCCGCCATGGCCAGATCTTCTGCCATGCACTGGTTGCCGGTGGCCGGGCGTTGTTTCCCCCGCGACTTGCGCCGATCAAGGACGTGGTGCGGATGCTGGGTTCCGGTGCACTCAGCCTTGTCGGCTCGGGCGCGACGCGTCTGGCTGCCGAAGCCTGGGCGGTCGGCCTCGATGCCGTCGTCGTGGACAATGCTGCCGCGCCCGACATCCTCTGGGTTGCGCGCATCGGCGCGGCTGCCGATCCGGCCGCCGCCCCGCCGCGGCCGCTCTACCTGCGCGGCCCGGACGCCCAGCCGCAGGATCATCACCGGCTCGCCAGGCAATGACGGGCTCCCGGCCATGATCGGCGACTGGAACTTCCTGCCGCGCCGCTGGACCGGGTCGCTGCCCGAACCGAGCGTGGCGCCA
>JBIPLL010000497.1:0-2847 GCA_044368425.1 Beijerinckiaceae bacterium | reverse complement strand
GGCTGGGACGCAACCGAATGGCAGCGCCTGCTTGCGGACCGCGCCATCGTGGCCGATGGGCTCTATGGCGAGGGCGGGCGGCGGCTGCTTGGTCTCATCCTGTCGCGCGTCGTGCTCGACGAGGCCGAGGTGCTCACCATCGCCGTCGATCCGGGTTGCCGCAAGCAGGGCTGCGGGCGGCGCCTGCTGACTGCCCATCTCGACAGCCTCGCACGGCGTGGCGCCCGCCAGCTTTTTCTGGAGGTCGGCGAAACCAACGCCGCCGCCCGACATCTCTATGAGCGGATGGGCTTTCGCGAGATCGGGCGCCGTCCTGCCTATTACCCGCTTCCCGACGGCACCCGCATCGCTGCCATCTGCATGGGCAGGCAGGTTTGATCGGGCGGGCAATTGTGACTGGGCAGGCAGATCTTGGCAGGCGTCCCGCGATCGCCCCCCAGGACGGTCGCGGGCCTGCCCTTGCGGCATTGAGAGCCACTCTGTAAGCCTGCGCCCGAAAATTCGCCCGTTCGGGCTGTCAGGAGGCCAATATCGTCCGCAAGCGCCAGTCACCCAGCGCCATCGAGCGCGCCTGCAAGGGCAGCGGCCTGCGGATGACCGCCCCGCGCCGGCTGATCGCGCGCGTGCTCTCGGAAGCGGGCGATCATCCCGACGTGGTCGAACTGCACCGGCGTGTCAGTGCCCACGATCCGCGCATCGCGCTTTCCACCGTCTATCGGACGGTGCGCCTCCTGATGGAGCACGGCATCCTGGAGCGTCATGCCTTCGGGGACGGCCGCGCCCGCTACGAGCACGCCCCGCGCGAGCATCATGACCATCTGATCGACCTGACCGACGGCAAGGTCATGGAATTCCACTCCGACGAGATCGAGCGGCTCCAGGCGGAGATTGCCCGCAAGCTCGGCTACCGCATCGTCTCGCACCGGCTCGAACTCTATGCCGTTCCGCTCGACGCGCCATGGGACGAGGCGGGCGGCTCGCTGCCCGCAGCCGGCTTGCCCATTTCCAAGCGTGGCGATCCGACGTAGACAGGACGGGAACATCGAGGTCTGCGTGAGGCAAGCGCCTGCCTGCATCTCGCCGGACCCGAACGCCGTTTGCCCGGACCCCGACCGTCTGGACCCGATCGTGACCGGGCCTGGAGAGCCCCAGCCGAAGAGTGCCGCCGCGTGAGCAACAGCCCGAAGAAGGTCTTCGTCAAGTCCTATGGCTGCCAGATGAATGTCTATGACGCCGAGCGCATGGTCGATGCGCTGGGCGCCTCCGGCTATGGCGAGGCGGGCCGGATGGAGGACGCGGACCTTGTGATCCTCAATACCTGCCACATTCGCGAGCGGGCGGCCGAAAAGGTCTATTCGGAGCTTGGCCGGGTGCGGGAAATGCGCAACGAGCGGGCGGCGGGCGGACAGGAAACGACGATCGTCGTGGCAGGCTGTGTTGCTCAGGCCGAGGGCGCCGAGATCCAGAGGCGCATGCCCGCCGTCGATCTGGTCGTCGGCCCGCAAAGCTACCACCGCCTGCCCGATCTGGTCGAGCGGGCCCGCCGGGGCCGGGTCGTCGATACCGAGTTCCCTGTCGAAAGCAAGTTCGACCACCTGCCCGCGCCCAGCCGCAAGGCGATTCAGGCCCGGGGCGTATCTGCCTTCGTTACGGTGCAGGAAGGCTGTGACAAATTCTGCTCCTTCTGCGTTGTCCCCTACACGCGCGGGGCGGAAGTCTCCCGGCCGGTTGCGCGGATCGAGGAGGATGTGCGCCGGCTGGCTGATGCGGGCGTGCGCGAGGTGACGTTGATCGGCCAGAACGTGAATGCCTATCACGGGGAAGGCCCCGGCGGCGGCGAATGGACGCTGGCGCGGCTGATGGCGCGACTGGCAGACGTGCCCGGTATCGCGCGCCTGCGCTACATGACCAGCCACCCGCGCGACATGGGCGACGACCTGATCGCCCTTCACCGCGACCTGCCCGCCGCCATGCCCTATCTGCATCTGCCGGTGCAGGCCGGTTCCGATCGCATCCTCGCGGCCATGAACCGCAAGCATGGCCGTACGGACTATCTGCGGCTGATCGAGCGCATCCGGACGGCGCGGCCCGATATCGCCCTGACAAGCGACTTCATCGTGGGTTTTCCCGGCGAGACGGATGCGGATTTCGCCGATACGCTCGCCCTGGTCGAGGAGGTGCGCTTCGCGGCATCCTACTCGTTCAAGTATTCGCCGCGTCCCGGCACGCCGGCTGCCGATGCCTCGCAGCAGGTCCCGATGCAGGTCATGAACGAGCGGCTGCAGGCATTGCAGGAGCGGCTCGAACATTACCGGCAGGCCTTCCAGCGCTCCATGATCGGGCGGGTGGTCGATATCCTGTTCGAGCGCGCCGGCCGCCATCCCGGACAGATGGCCGGCAAGTCGCCCTACCTCCATGCTGTTCAGGTCGATGCGCCCGAGGGCCTCGCAATCGGCGACATTCGTGCGGTTGAGATTACCGGTGCCAGCACCAATTCCCTGTTCGGGCGGCTCGTCGACGGCGCGCCCCTGAATGTCGCGGCGCCCGCCCGGGCGCGATCGGAGGCCCATGGTCAGCCAGCTTACGCGTCCGACATCTGAACACCGCCCGCGGCTCTTCTTTCCGTCTGGTTTGACCGGCACGGCAGCGGGGAGGAACTGCGCTTGACGACGGATATCGGGATGCGCCCCGCGCCCGGCCGCGGGGCCGAGCCGGAACTGACCCTCACCCTCGACGACAACCGCGTATCGAGCCTTGTTTTCGGCCAGTATGACCAGAACCTCGCCCATCTGGAGCGAAGGCTGGGCATCGTGGCAAATGCCAACGGCAATCGTGTCTCGCTGAAAG
>JBIPLL010000083.1:0-8235 GCA_044368425.1 Beijerinckiaceae bacterium | reverse complement strand
TCTTGCTGGCGCTTGCGGCACGCGCCCGCTCGGGCGGTGTGATCACGCCGGGCGAGGTCGACGGCGCCATTGCCGAAATCGCGGCCCAGCCCTCGCTGTTTCCGGCAGTTGTCGAGCGCGCGGGTTCCCCGTCAGGCTCTCAGGCCGGCGCGGCCACCGGCAGGGCCGCTCCCTCCACCGACACGGACAAGGCGGCACGCTCCGGCTTCGAGGCGATCGCGACACGCAAGCGTGGCGCGGTGCGCGCGCGCAATGCGGCGCAGGACCATTACCTGCGCGAGCTCAAGCGCCACGAACTCGTCTTTGCCGAGGGTCCGGCCGGCACCGGCAAGACGTGGCTGGCGGTCGGCCATGCCGTCGCGCTGGTCGAGCAGGGTCATGTCGAACGCATCGTTCTGTCCCGTCCGGCCGTCGAGGCCGGCGAGCGGCTCGGCTTCTTGCCCGGCGACATGCGCGAGAAGGTCGACCCCTATCTGCGGCCGATCTATGACGCGCTGTATGATTTCATGGAGGCCCGCCATGTCGAGCGCGGCCTTCAGACCGGCATGATCGAGATCGCGCCGCTCGCCTTCATGC
Organism: Beijerinckiaceae bacterium; assembly: GCA_044368425.1. Classification (GTDB taxonomy): domain Bacteria; phylum Pseudomonadota; class Alphaproteobacteria; order Rhizobiales; family Beijerinckiaceae; genus JBIPLL01. Next base: position 7,659 of record JBIPLL010000083.1, on the reverse strand, counting down.
GCGGCCGCACGCTGACCAACTCGGTCGTGCTGCTCGACGAGGCGCAGAACACGACCTCGATGCAGATGAAGATGTTCCTGACCCGTCTTGGCGAGGGATCGCGGATGATCGTCACCGGCGATCCGACCCAGATCGATCTGCCCTCCGGCCAGACCTCCGGCCTCGTCGAGGCGGTGCGCCTGCTCAAGGGCGTCGAGGGCGTGGGCCATGTGCGCTTTCGCGAGGCCGACGTGGTGCGCCACGATCTCGTGCGGCGCATCGTCAAGGCCTATGAGGACGCCACCCGGGACGGCAAGCCGTGACGCAGGCCGCCAAGCCGACGCAATCCCGACAGCGCAGCGCGCGCCGCAAGCCGGTGACGCCCGCCGTGGAGCTTGATCTCAGTATCGAGGCCCCGCAATGGGAAAGCTGGCCGGGCCTTGAGGCCGATTGCCGTCTGGCCCTTGATGCCGCGCTGGCCGTGGCGGACCGCAAGGTCATGGCCGGGGCCGAACTTGCGCTTGTGCTGACCGACGACGCAGCCATCCGTGAGGTCAACCGCGACTGGCGCGGTTTCGACAAGCCGACCAACGTGCTGTCATTTCCCGGCGCGCCTGTCGCACGGCTTGCCTGCTCGCCCCATCTGGGCGATGTCGTCGTCGCCTGCGAGACGCTGATGCGCGAGGCTGCCGACGAGGAGAGGCCGCCCCGCCATCACCTGATCCACCTCGTGATCCATGGCGTCCTGCATTGTCTGGGCTATGATCACGAGACGCCGCAGGAGGCGCACGACATGGAGAGCCGTGAGACCCGCGCCCTCGCCGGGCTGGGCATCCCGGATCCCTATGCCGGCAGCGACCCCGTCGAGGCTGCGCCGATTCGCGAAGCTGCGGCGCCATCTGCTATGGATTGAGCGGGCGATTCGCTCTTTTTCAGGATCCCATGTCCGACCGAAGTTCTCCATCCGGCCCTGCCGGTACACCGTCCTCCGAAGCGCAGCCCGAAAGCTGGTTCGATCGACTGCGCGCCCGTATCGGCTGGAAGCCCGGTCCCTCGATCCGCGAGGATCTTGCCGACGCGCTCGCCACGAGCGAGGCCGTCGATTTCTCCCCCCAGGAAAGGGCGATGCTGCGCAACGTCCTCAAGCTGCGCGGCATGCGGGTCGACGACGTCATGGTGCCGCGCGCCGATATCGTGGCCGTGCCGGCCGAATCCTCGCTGGGAGATCTGCTGCGCGTCTTTCGCACGGCCGGCCATTCGCGCCTGCCGGTCTATGGCGAGACGCTCGACGATCCGCGCGGAATGGTCCACATCCGCGACTTCCTGGACTTCATCGCGGCAAGCGCAGAGCGCAGCCGTTCGCCCCGCCGCCGCAAGGCGGCGGCACAGCCGGCGCCGGCCCCGGACGCCGCCGGCCCGCATCTGGCGGGCGTGGATCTGTCCCAGTCCCTTGCAAGCGCCCGCATCCTGCGCAACGTGCTCTATGTGCCGCCCTCGATGCCGGCGGTTGACCTGCTGGCGCGCATGCAGGCGACGCGAACCCATATGGCACTCGTCATCGACGAATATGGCGGCACGGACGGCCTTGTCTCGATCGAGGATCTGGTCGAGATGGTCGTGGGAGACATCGAGGACGAGCACGACGATGCGGAGGGCCCCGGCATCACGCCGCTCGACGAACGCACCTTCGCCGCCGACGCCCGCGCCTCGCTGGAAGAGGCGACGCAGGTTCTCGGTGTGGATCTCCTGGCCGACATCAATGCCGAGGAAGTCGACACGCTGGGGGGCCTCGTCACAAATCTTGCAGGGCGTGTCCCCGCGCGCGGCGAGCTGATCTCGGGCCCCAGCCACCTCGAGTTCGAGATCCTGGATGCCGATGCACGGCGCGTGAAGCGGTTGCGCATTCACCGCCGCCAGCATGGCGACGCACCGGCACCCGAGACGCCGGTGCCGGCCGCCGCAAACCAGCCCCTGCCCTCGATGCGCGAGGGCGAGGCCCGTGCGGCGCAGGAGGCAAGCGATGCAGCCCGGCAGGCGAGCCTGCCTGCCCAGCCCGCGCCGCCAGCCGGTGAGAGCGGGGAGGCCCCGCAGGCCGATCCTCACGCTGCTCCGTCCGCCGCTTCTCCGGCCACCTCGCAACGGGACAGCGCCGCGTGACGCTCGTCGCCCTCGCCGGCTCCGTCTCGATCGCCTGGGGTTGGCGCCGGCGCCTGATCGCGCTCGGTGCGGGGGCTGCCGGCGCATTGGCCATGCCGCCCTTCGGCTTCCTGCCGGCCCTTGTCCTGTCGCTCGTCCTTGCGGTCTGGCTGCTGGACGGCGCCAGCGAGCGCACCCGTTGGTCTACCACATGGCAGGCCTTCGTCCTCGGCTGGTGGTTCGGCTTCGGCTATTTCCTTGCGGGGCTCTGGTGGCTGGGGGCCGCCTTCCTCGTTGAGGCCGACCGATTCGCATGGGCCTTGCCGCTCGGTGTCATCGCATTGCCGGCCGGGCTCGCCTTGTTCCACGGGCTGGCCTTCGCCCTGGCAAGGCAGCTCTGGTCGGTGGGCGCCTGGCGGATCGCGGCTTTTGTCGTGGCTCTGAGCGCGACCGAATGGCTGCGGGGCCACGTTCTGACCGGTTTCCCTTGGAACACTTACGGGATGGCGCTTGGCCAGCATCTGTGGACGGCGCAGGCGGCCTCGGTCGTGGGACTCTATGGGCTGACCGCCCTCGCGCTTCTCATCTGCGCGGCGCCAGCCAGTCTCGCGGCTGTCGGGCCGGGTCGCTGGCGCCCCACCGTGCTGGCCGCTCTGGCGCTCGTGCTGCTGACGGCGTTTGGCGCCTGGCGGATCCCGGCCGGTCCGCTCGACACTGTCGCGGGCGTCCGCCTGCGCCTGATGCAGCCGAACCTGCCCCAGGACGCCAAGTTCCGCCCTGAGAACCGTGACGCGATCATGCGTCACTACCTTTCGCTCAGCGACCGCGCGACCTCGCCGCGTGCCAGCGGCATGGCCGACGTCACCCATCTCATCTGGCCCGAATCAGCCTTTCCGTTCCTGCTGGCGCGCGACGCGACGGCGCTTGCCCAGATCGCGGCGCTGCTGCCCCCTGGCACGACCCTCGTCACCGGCGCCGCCCGGGCGCTCGAGCCCATGCCTGGCGAGATGAGCCCGCGCTTCCGCAATTCCATTCACGTCCTCGACGACCAGGGCGTGATCCGGGCCACCTATGACAAGGTGCACCTCGTTCCGTTTGGCGAATATCTGCCGTTTGCCGACCGCCTGATCGCTTTGGGCCTGCGCCAGTTCGTGGCGATTCCGGGCGGTTTCGAGGCTGCCGACCGTCGTCGCTTGCTCGATGTGCCGGGCTTGCCGGCGATTGCTGCGACAATCTGCTACGAAGCGATCTTTCCGGGCGAAGTCCTGCCCGAGGGCAACCGGCCCGGGCTGATCCTGAACCTGACAAACGACGCATGGTTCGGCCGCACGCCCGGACCCTATCAGCATCTTGCACAGGCGCGTCTGCGTGCGATCGAGGAGGGGCTGCCTCTGATCCGCTCGGCAAATAGCGGCATATCGGCGGTGATCGATCCCTATGGCCGCTCGCTGGTCCAGCTGCCTCTGGGGGTTGAGGGGGTGCTGGATACGGCTTTGCCCGTCATGATCGAACCCACACTCTGGACAAAATTTGGAGATGTATTTTTTATCACTTTGGTTGTAATGTTACTGGCAGGTGCGGGTTTGGCGGTTGCACGACGTTAATCTTTGGGTTCGAGATAATTGCAGGAACCTCGTCGAGCAGGCGCATCATTGCCAAGGATTGATTAACAATGCTCAAGAAGATCCCCAATCCGGTCGATCGCCACGTCGGCAGCCGAGTGCGCATGCGGCGCATGCTGATCGGGATGAGCCAGGAGCGGCTGGGCGAGGCCCTCGGGCTGACGTTCCAGCAGGTGCAGAAATACGAGAAGGGCGCGAATCGCATCGGCGCGAGCCGTTTGCAGGAGATTGCCCGGATATTGAATGTCGAAATCGACTATTTTTTTCAGGGCGCGCCCTCGACCGGCGATTTGGCGCCGTCAACGGGCCTGTCGGAATCACCTTCACCCACCTACATGGCCGATCTGCTCACGACGAGCGAGGGCGTGCAGCTGATGAAGGCCTTTGTCCAGATCGCCGACCCGAAGCTGCGTCGTCGTGTTGTCGATCTGGTGGCCGCGATTGCCACCGATCGCACGGCTGCAAGCTCCATAGAGGCCTGATCCTGCTGATTCGTTCGTTTTGGCGAACGAGTCCGATTCGTCGCCTTGACCCGCATGGGGCATCCTGCCAAAAGAGCGCGGCTTTTCGGGGCGGTTGAGCACAACCGCCCGTATCGTGCCCTTCACGGAGTGGGATCGTGGCCCGTCAGAATTATCTGTTCACCAGCGAGTCGGTGTCCGAGGGTCATCCAGACAAGGTCTGTGACCGCATTTCCGATGAAGTGGTCGATCTTTTCTTCCGGGAGGCTGCGAAGTCCGGCATGCGCGCGGAAGATGTTCGCGTCGCGTGCGAGACACTCGCGACCACCAACCGGGTTGTCATTGCCGGCGAGGTGCGCAGCCCCCTCGACGACAAGAAGCTGAAGAGCAAGGTCAAGAGCGTGGCCCGCCGCGCGATCAAGGCGATCGGCTACGAGCAGGAAGGCTTCAGCTGGAAGACGGCGAAGATCGACGTTCTCCTGCACAAGCAGTCTGCCGACATCGCGAAGGGTGTCGACGAGGCCGGCAACAAGGATGTCGGTGCCGGCGATCAGGGCATCATGTTCGGCTATGCCTGCCGCGAGACGCCCGAGCTTATGCCGGCGCCCATCTATTATGCGCACAAGGTGCTCGAGGTTCTGGCCAAGGCGCGCCATGCGGGCGAGCGCGGTTGCGACAAGCTCGGGCCTGATGCCAAGAGCCAGCTCACCATCCGCTACGAGGACGGCAAGCCGGTCGAGGTGACGCAGATCGTTCTGTCCACCCAGCATGTCGATGGCCTGAGCTCGAAGGACGTGCGTGCCATCGTCGAGCCGATCATCCGCGAGGCCTTGCCTGAAGGTTGGGTCACGAAGGAGACGAAGTGGTGGGTCAATCCGACCGGCATCTTCGTGATCGGCGGCCCCGACGGTGATACCGGCCTGACCGGACGCAAGATCATTGTGGACACCTATGGCGGCGCGGCCCCCCATGGCGGCGGCGCCTTCTCGGGCAAGGATCCGACCAAGGTCGATCGCTCGGCGGCCTATGCGGCCCGCTATCTGGCCAAGAACGTGGTGGCTGCCAAGCTTGCCGACCGCTGCACGATCCAGCTCTCCTATGCCATCGGTGTGTCGCAGCCCCTGTCGATCTATGTCGATACCTACGGCACCGGCAAGGTTGAGGACGGCAAGCTTGAAAAGGCGCTGGCGCAGGTCATGGACCTCTCGCCGCGCGGCATCCGCGAGCATCTGGGTCTGAACAAGGCCATCTATGCGCGCACGGCGGCCTATGGCCATTTTGGCCGCAAGAGCCAGCGGGACGGCGGCTTCTCCTGGGAGCGCACCGATCTCGTGGACGCGATCAAGCGCGCTGTCGCCTGATATTGACCGGCGGGGCGTCGTCATGACGGCAGGCGACGACGCCCGGTCCGGCCTTTGTGAAGCACCGGCGCCCGAAGGCAGTTTCTTCGGTCGCCGCAAGGGCAAGGGCCTGCGCGCGGCGCAGGCTGGCCGGCTGGAGGACATCCTGCCAGCATTGCGGTTGCCGCCCGGCGACCTGTCCGATCCACTCGACCTGTTCCCCGGAAAACCTGTCGCGCTTCGCCTCGAAATCGGCTTCGGCGGCGGCGAGCATCTGGCCGCGCAGGCGCAGGCACATCCCGATCAGGCCTTCATCGGCTGCGAACCCTTCGTGAATGGCGTCGCCAAGCTCGTCGCCGCCATCGAGGCGCAGGGCCTGACCAATATCCGTATCCACGATCGCGATGCGGTCGAACTGCTGGCGCGGTTGCCGGCTGGCTGCTGTACGCGGGTCGACCTGCTTTATCCTGATCCCTGGCCCAAGCGCCGGCAGCGCAAGCGGCGCTTCGTGTCCGACGAGCGGCTTGCCGCGATCGCCCGCGTGCTGGCTCCGGGCGGTGAATTTCGCTTCGCCACCGACATCGACGATTATGCGGCATGGACGCTCGCGCGCGTGCTGCGTTCGCGCGATCTGGTCTGGACCGCGCGGCGCGCCGACGATTGGCGCGAGCCCTGGGCGGGCTGGACCCGCACGCGCTATGAGGCCAAGGCGATCCGCGAAGGCCGCCGGCCGTCCTATCTCGTGATGACCCGCCGCTGAGGCGTCAGGAATTCAGGGGCCGTCGCTGCTGCGTCGCCTCGCGCACATGCAGGAACCGCAGGACGCGCAGGGCGGTGACCTGGTTGAGTTGCTCGAAGCTCTCGAGTGCCTTGTCATGCTGGCGTTCGCTGATGGCCTCGCCGACCCGCAGGCGCATCAGCGTCTTGAGCGTCGACCAGGACCAGTCCTGCGCCCGGCAGACGATGACGAGCAGATCCAGATCGTTACCGGTGAACAAACGTTCGGCCGTAGCGACGCTGACATGGGCAAGGATCGAGACGGCGCAGACCGTATCCTCGAAGGCGAGGGCCTGGGCCCGTTCGATCAGGACCTTCTCAGACAGGGCGCCGCGCTCCGCCAGGTCGCTCATCCGGGCCATGGCGGCTGCATAGTCGTTCGGCCCCTCATGCCTGTGTCGGCCCGCGTGGTCGACGCGCTGCGCCACAAGGTCGGCGCTGACATCGACGACATGGCCGATGGTGCGCGGATCCGCCGCCAGGCTGTCCCCGAGCCTCTGGCGGGCAGAATCCTTTGCGATTGCGATCAGGTTCCGCATTTTTTCGGCGGGAATATCGACGCGTTGGCCCAGCAGGGAGCGCAGGGCCGCGTCGGCTCGTGCCCGTTCGATCAGCATGTCGTAGCTGCGCAGCGAGAACCGTGCGCCGACATTGCCGGTGACCGCATGATGCACCACGTCGTCGCCACGGCTGACGAGAATGTCCGTCACGATTTCCGACAAGGCTGGCCGCTCGCTGATGGCGAGCATGTGATCGCGGCCGCGCGCAAGTGCCACCGAGACGAGATCCTCGTCCGAAAGCCGCGCCGAACGCGAGAGGACCGGTCGTGCGACCACGATCTCGTCATGGGCGAGCGAGCGAATGACACCCGGCGGCGCGTTGGGAACATCCGCAAGCCGCTCGGCCAGTTCAACCCGGGCCCGCGTTTCGATGGCCGCCGTCAGGCGCGCGATGACGAGGTCGAACACCTCGACATGCGCCTCCGCCAGAGCGGTCGGCTCGATCAGGAACAGATCGGTAACCCGGCGCAAGGTCTCGATCCGCTGCTCGCCCGAACCGCGCGCAATCGAATCCTCAAGCTCCGAGATCAGAGACGAAACGAGACCCATGGAACACTCCTGGCACCGTTTCTAAGTGGGACTCCTCACTGGAGCGTTACCGCGATCTCACAACCGCAACTGCTGCGTGTGTTTCCCGTTTCCCGCAAAACCCTCGCGCATGAATTGACGAAAAAATGGCCTCCTCCTTGGCGCTGCGCTGCAAAACCGGCTAGCAATGCGCGAGGAACCGGGCTGGGAGTGCAGTGATGGAGCGACGGCCGCTGCGCCTGTTATGGCGGACGGA
>JBIPLL010000586.1:0-5034 GCA_044368425.1 Beijerinckiaceae bacterium | reverse complement strand
GGCCCGCACGACCCTCCACCCAACGCTTGAAATCGGCCGAGCCCAGCCAATGCTGCGCCGCCATCCAGCCCAAGCCCCCAAGCAGACACGCTGCCGCACCGACCTGCATCAGACTTTGGGCCCATTGCTTCATCGCCGTATTCTCAACCTTGCGCCGGTCGGCAACAATCAGCAGCATGAACAACAGCCCGCTCATCACCTGGGTTATTTTTGGTTTCGCCACGATGGCGGGACTGTTTGTCTACCTGACGGTCCGAGACGCCGGCGGCTGGCGCAATAAGCTCGACGACATCCTGCTGCCGGTCGGCTTCGAGCGCTGCGACGCCGAGCGGGACAAGGCCGCCATCGCGCAACGCCTGCGCATCGTCAACCCCCGTCACCAGGGCAAACGGGTCGTGATGCACCATTACCAGCGGGCGGCGCCCTCAGCGGACTTCACCGTCCATGTGTGTGACTACCACTTTGCCAGCGCCAGCGGCAAGGCGCGCGGAGGCAACTGGCTGCTGGTGTGTCTGGTGTCTCCAAGGCTGGACCTGCCCCGGTTGTCGATCGACAACATCCCGCCAGGGCCCGGCATCGCCTCGCGCCTGATGCGTTCACTGGCGGACACGCTGGAGATGCCGGGCATGGCGCGTGTGCCCTGCGGTGAGACCGAACTGGACAGACGGTTCCACCTGTACGCGCAAGATCCGCAGGCCGCGAGCACGACAGCACCAGTGCTCCTCCGTGAGCTTGCCGCATCCACGGCCAGCGCCAACCTGGACGCCAACGGCGACACGTTGGCCCTGTGCAGCATTCCCATGATGGCCGACCGGATGCGGCAGGTGCTGGACAGCCAAAAACTTCAGGGCCTCGTCCACTTGGCGGAGCGTTTGTACCGGGCGGTGCCGCAGCGCTGACACGCACCGATTACGGGGCCTGCTTGCCCCGTGTTGCTCAGGCGCGGCTACAAACCATGCGCGGCTAATCAAATGGGCTATTGATAACAAGGCCTTCCTGCCCTATAACGGAACGAGTGCCTGGAGGGTTGCGCCGGGAGCGGTGTCGAACTTCCACTCGGTGGCCAGGAAGCCGGGCATACGAACGAATGGATTCAAGGAGCGGAAACATGTGCTTGCGCAACAAACTGATCGCCGCGATAGCCGGGCTGTGCATGGGCATCTCGGGGTCGGCGTTTGCCGATGTCCCACCCCCCGTCAATCTGACCGTCACCGATGCCGCCGGAGCGCCAGGTAGCATGGTCAGCCCGACCATCAGCATTGACATGGCCGGCTTCCTGTACGAGGCGTTCGATCTGACATTGTCTTACCAGGCTTCCGCCTTGACCTTCCAGCCGCAGCTTTCGACCGTCAGCTACAACCAGACGTCCGGACTGTTCACTGGGTTGCCGTTCTATCTGCCGGGCATTGCGTCCGTGACCGGCGGTGTTGCATCGGTATCCTTCAGTTCGTTCGCGGCCACCGGCTTCGCGGTAAACACGCCTTTGCTGCTGACAGCCGTGTTCCAGATCAACAACGCGGCACCTGTCGCCCCCTACGACATTCTCATCTCTGGCTCGGTATCCACTGACCCCGTCTTTGAAGAACGCAGTTTCTCCGGTGTCGCCACCGTAACCGCCGTGCCCGAGCCCGAAATCTGGCTCCTCATGCTCGGCGGGCTCGCCCTGGTAGCCTGGAAAAAACGGTCACGATTGCCGAATTGAAACAGGCGTTGCGCGGCCCGCTGGCCTGCGCCACAAATTGTTCAGCTGGTCCGACAACAACCTGACAAAGCCACATCCGTCGCGAGGCGGAGCCGGAAAACCACGGATCTCCCAGCAACGGAGGCAGCCGGGTTGCCAAAGCGGGGATGGGCGTTATGGTGAGTTTGACAGACAAGTCGATGCAGGTGCGCCGCAAGGCGGCTCGAACAGTTGCATGCGCGCCCGCACGCGTCCGCCCCGCATGCCCACGCCCTGTTTCCCCCGCGTTCTCTTTTTTGCACCCTTGCACGGGCCGCCACGGCTCCTGAGGTAATGACCATGTTTGCACTGCTCAACAAGTCGCTCGAACACGCACGCCACTACCAACTGTTGGACAAGCTGCTGGAGCGTCAGCACCAGCTGGCGCAACGCAGGCGCTCCAGACGGCAGCTGCCGCCGCAGCGGCGCAAGATCCTGTTCGAGAGCCTGGAGCCGCGCCTGCTGATGTCGGCCGACCTGCTGCCCGCAGCCGTGCAGGGCGCGCAGAAGTCCGACGGACCGGTCAACGTCCAGATCACCCCTCCCAGCCCCCCCCAGATCAACTGGACAGCACCCATCGCCACCGGCGACGCGCCCTTGTATGCCAGCGGCCTGGTCAGCAGCTTCGACCTGGACAATTTCAGCTCGCCGCTGGCACCGGTGGCCCCGGGCGGTGGCCTGGTCTATGCCGGCGGGGTGCAGGGTTCGCTGGATTTTGATGGCGACTCCGACACTTTGACGATCGCACTCGACGGCAACCAGTCCTTCACGCTGCGCCTCAAGCCGCCAGCCGGCCTGCAGGCGCGTATCGAGGCCTTCGAGCCCAATGGCAACACACTGGGCGCCCTGGAAGCCGCAAATACCGGCGACACCCTGGTGCTGCAACTGCGCTCCGCAACCGACACCGGCAGCTACAGCATCCAGATCGACAGCCTCGCGGGGGCCGGCAACTACACCGTGGAGATTTTTCTCAACGCCGCCCTGGAAGCGGCCGACAGCGCCGACGCCGGCACTGCGCTCAACCTGGATGGCGTGTTTTCCGCACTGCTCGACAGCGACGCTTCGCGTGCCGCGATGCTCGGAAGCCTGTCGACACTGTTGCCCACGCGGGTGATCGCCGAGGAAGACTTCCAGGACGGGCTTGCGTTCGAACAAGACCAGACCGATGGCATCTGGGCGCTGGAAGCCAGCATTCCGGATGCGCTTGTCGCTCGCACCGAGTCGTACGGCGAGGTTCCCCTGGCCTACCTCGGGATGCGTTCCGACCAGAGCGGCGACTACAGCACCATCGAACTCATCGATGAGGGCGGCACCACCCTGCAGGACCAATACATCTACGAGGCCTCGCTGGGTCAGGCTACCTGGCGGCTTGACCTGTCTGGCGTGACCCAGGCCACGCTCGAGTTCGACCGCTGGGGTTACGACCCGAACGGCCACCAGGCACCCGGTGAGGACTTTGTTGGCAGCGCGAACTTCGATGGCGTCTCCGTCAGCACGGATGGCAACTACTGGGTGGTGCTTCAGGAGTTCGGCCCCGACAACGGCTCTGGCGTCAACCATTCCACCATCGACCTGGTCCAGGCCGCCACCGCGCATGGTCTGACCCTGGGCAGCGACACCCGTATCCGTTTTCAGTTCTACGACGCTGGCGGCACATTCACCGAGGCACAGAGTTACTACCGCAATTTCGACAACATCCGCCTCACCACCGACCAGCAGCAGCTCCTGCTGACGCCGGCGGGTGCCGGCAGTCCGGGCACCGAAGGTGTCGAGTACAACAACAACCTTGCCCTGCTGACAGACGGCTTCGCGCCGACCGAGGCGACCGACTTCAACGCGGCCAGCAATCTGCACTGGTTTGGCCAGGAGGTCATCGCCACCATCAACGCCACTGGCACCGAATTGGCGCCATCCGCAGGTGTTTTGGGCGGGCTGTATTTCGATCTGGACCTGGGCAGCGTCCAGCACGTTACCGGACTGCTCCTGTCGGTCGACAACAACGACGACTACGCGGTCGACTACTCGCTCGACGGCGCCAACTGGGCGCGTCTCGTCGACGTGCTGGCTACCAGCGGCAATGTGGACTTTGGCATGGACACGCTTCGCTACACCAGCAGCAACCAGCCCAACGGCGCCGACGGGACATTCACGGCCGTGCAGGCGCACTACCTGCGCTTCTACGCCACTGCCGGTGATGGCGCATACGCCATCGGCGAGTTGCAGGCCTTCACCGGCGCTGCCACCGACGCGGCCGACTGGTACAGCCTGACGCTGGACGAGGGCGATATCACCACCTTCACGCTCAGCCTGGAAAACACCGCCGGCAGCTCCGGCATGCGTCTGGACCTGTACGACCAGGACCTGAACCTCGTCACCAGCGGCCTGCCGGTCGGCGGGCAGGTCGTCCAGTCGATCCAGGACTTCCGCGCGCCCGCCGCAGGCACCTACACGCTGCGCATCTCCGGCAACACGACCGGCGACTACAACCTGGTGGCGATCAAGCAGGCCGTGTTCGGCGCCAGCGCCACGACCACCCAGGACCTGACCCTGACGCCGGTCGTGCTGGACCGCTTGTCCGGCACCTCGGGCTCGTCAGGCAGCATCCGCGTGGCGGTCCTGGGTGGTGGCAACGTCACCTCCCAACTGAACGACGACACCTATTTCAATTTCTCGGCCACCGCAGTCGAGTACTACAACATCGATACCGTCGAGGAGCTGGACGATTTCGATGTGGTCGTGATCGGTGCGTCCCAGAACAAGAGCGCCTTCAACCTGCTCGCGCCGGTATTGCGGCCGTGGGTCGAAGCCGGCCATGGCCTGGTCGCTTCCGGCTGGTCCGTCTACTACGCCGGGGCTTCCAGTGGTGGCAGCGTCAATACCGACATCGACGCGATCGTCCCGGTCAACCTCTATGGCAGCTACCAGGCCAACGATTCCTCCACGGTCCAAATCACCAACAACGGCCATCCGGTCACTCTCGGCGTGACGGACTTTTCTTCGTCCGGCAATTATGTGGAGTGGAGTTCAGCGGGCGTTGACGTTGGCGCGACCATCCTGGGAACGACCGACGGCAATGCCACCATCGTGGTCGGGCAACCCGGCGCGGGCCGCAGCGTTTACCTCGGCCCCGTGTATCCCTATTACAACTGGAGCTCCGGCATGGCCGACCGCCTGCTCGAACAGGCAGTCGCCTGGGCGGGCCCGTCCGGCAACGCGTACACCGTCCAGGCGCGCGCCGGCACGGACCTCACGGTCACACTGGACCTTCTCGGCGCCGAGGCGGAACAACCATTGAACGACCTCGCGCCCGAGCT
>JBIPLL010000492.1:0-2871 GCA_044368425.1 Beijerinckiaceae bacterium | reverse complement strand
TGGCTGCGGATCAGGGAGAGGCGGGAATAATCGACAGCGCCCGCAACGGCAGCGACCGCCACGGGAAGAGCGAAACCGAGAATCATGCCGATGGACCCGCGCCTGTCCTGCGCAGCCCGCTTCAGCCATTCGAAAATGGTCCGGGTCGTCATCGCCACCAATGACATATGCCACCATAACGCATCGGCTCGAATGCTCGGATGAAGCAATGAACCCGACACAGCATGATCTATGTGCATGCGCCAGATTGAAGACTCGTTAAAAGCAGAATTGAATTCCAGAAAAGACAAGCAAATGTACATGCAAACCAATATTCATCATGACATTATATCGTCTTTCGGAGCAGATGCAGCTGAATGCATGCCTATGAATAAAACGATGTAACATATACGAGCCGGACCGGAACCGTTGCTGCAACGCTGCTGTCGTACCGCGCTATCTTGCACCGATATCTTGCACCGCAATCTTGCCCCCGCATTGCTGTGACGGTCTGTTGCCCGCCAGGCAGCAGAAAGCCCGCAGGTGGAACCGGCGGGCTTTTCAGGATTCGGTCGGACTTCAAGGGATCGGCAGGCTCAAAAGCGGTGCATATTGCTGCGCGCCGAAGATGTCGCCATCGCCCGCCGAACCGGAGGGCCGCTCGCGCAGCATCGTGAACTTGATCGCGAAGGCGGGATCGAACGTCACGAAATCGGTGATGCGCTTCTCGTCGATCTTGTAGAGCGCCGCCATGCTCGCCCGCGTGATCGCGTTCGACGCCTTCACGCGCTCGTAATTGTCCCGATCGGTAAAGACGATGTCGAAGGTGATCTTGTCCGTTCCGGCATTCTTGGAGCGGATCGTCTTGGCGAGATCGGAAAGACGGGTTGTTGTCATAGGTGTCGTGGTCATAGGTGTTGTGGTCATGGGTCTGGCCTGACTTCAGTTGGCGACAGTGACGATGTGGCAGGGGAAGAGTTCGAGCGGATCGTCGATCCCCACCGTATGGTTGAGCGTCCAGCGATAGGCGGGGCTCGCGCGCATCACCTCGTCGAGCGCGAAGGCGACGGAGCCTGCGGTTCCCTTCACGTCGGGCAGGCGGGCATAGAACATCTGGCGGGTGCCGGTCATGCAGACCTCCTCCGCCATCTCGGCGGTCGGTGCGACGCCCTGCACCATCACGCACAATTCATGCGCCGGGCGGTCGCGTTCCGGATCCATCGGCCCCATCACGCCGTCACGGCCATAGACCGTGTAGTGGAGCTCGTAGGGCGCATTGCCGAAGCGCTCCCGCGCCTGCTGCCGCGCCCATTCGATGACCTTGTCGACATTGGCGATCGTATAGGGGTCGCGGATGCCGACGATGCCGACATAGCGCTCGCCAACCTTGCCCGCGCCCTCGAGCTTCACGCGCACGCGCTCCGCCGGCACGAAGGTCGGACCGATGACGCGCGTCGTCTTGGGGCCGATCTGCTCGTAATGGCAGGCGCTCATGTCGAGGCAACCGCCCGCGACATATTCATAGAACGGGTTGGAGCGCTCATACATGGCGTGGCCCGCGACCGAGGCCACGGTGCAGCGCTGGTCGGGATGCATGGCGGTGACGCGCACATCCGCATCGCTGATCTCGCCCATGACCGTTTCCTTGCCGCCATAGGGCTCGGCGCAGAACGAGGCGCATTCCAGAACCTTGCCCAGATAATAGGACAAGGCTTCCGGATAGCCCGCACGGATGGCGGGCGCCGCAAACAGCGCGCAATCGCTCGAACGTCCGCCGATGATGACATCCGCGCCCATGTCCAGCAGCTTGATGAAGGGATGGACGCCGGCCATGGCGACGATGCGGTCGGTGGCGTCGAGTTCGTCCTCGGTCAGGTCCTCGCGCGCATCGAGGCCCGTGACGGTATCGCCCGCCCGCATCTTGGCCCGCAGCCATTCCTTGTCGACCTCGGAATAGAAATAGCCGAGCTTGAACGGGGCAAGCTTGTGCTGCGCCGCGATCTCGCGGATCAGCCGCACATAGAGGTCGACGCGGCTGTTGGAGCCCGTGTCGCCGGCCGATCCGATGATCATCGGCACGCCCTTCCTGCGGGCGGCAAGCAGCATCATTTCGAGGTCGTGGCGCTGCCACGCCTCGGGGCTGGTCGAGCTGTCGGAGCCAAGCGGACCCGGCCCCACATCGTCGCTGCCGCTGTCGGCCGCGATGATATCGGGATCGGCCTCGACACCGATGGCGAAGCTGCCGGGCTTGGACGGGGCGAAACCGAGATGCCCGTTGGGGCAGATGACCTTCAGCGAGCGGGACAAGGCGATACTCCTCAGGCGTTGTCCGGATGGCCGGCTGGAACGATCCCCAGCCGCATCATCTGATGGCGAAGCGCATGGCGCGAAAGGCCGAGCGCGGTGGCGGCGAGGGCGACATTGCCGCCCGATCGCGAAAGGGCATCGGTGACGAGCCCGCGCTGGAAATGGCGGGTCGCCGCGTGGAAGTCGGCGGGCAATGGCCTGTCTGGCTGAATCGCCGGGGGCGTGCTTTCGGGGGAGCTGCCCTCGATCGGCCCTTCGGCTGGCTCGACCTCGCGTACGGGAGTGGCCTGCGGGGCGGGAGGGGCTTGCAAGGCGGGAGGGGCGTCGATATCCCGGGTCACGCGCGGCGGAATATGGCCCGGCTCGACAATATCCGTCTCGTCGAGCGCCACGATCCGCTCGAGCAGGTGCTGCAACTCGCGCACATTGCCGGGCCAGCGATAGCGCAGGAACAGGTCGCGTACCGGCTGCGACAGGCGCGGCTGGCGCCGGCCATAGCGCTCGCTCAGCTCCGCCAGGAAATGCTCGGCGAGGAAGAGAATGTCGTCTCCCCGCTCGCGCAGGGGCGGCAGGTTGATGGCGATC
>JBIPLL010000246.1:0-5036 GCA_044368425.1 Beijerinckiaceae bacterium | reverse complement strand
TCGGACAACAAAACAGGCCGGAGGACTGGTTGCGGGCGCTCGACCTGTTTTGCCTGCCCTCCTACGCCAACGAAGGCGTGCCGCAGGCCATCCTGCAGGCCATGCTCTGCGCCCTGCCCATCGTTACCACGCCGGTGGGATCAATCCTCGAAGCCGTGAGCGACGGCGAGACGGCACTGGTAGTACCGCCAAAGGATGCCACCGCGCTGGCCGCCGCCATCAGCCGATTGCTCGACGATCCAGCGCTTGCGGCGCACTTGGGCGACCACGCGCGCCGTGTCGCCAGCGCCGACTTTTCCAAGGACACCATGCTCGATCGCATGGAAACCCTCTTCCGCCAGGCCCGCTCATCATGACGACGCCCCTCGACTGGACCACGGTCTCCGACGATCCCAACAACCGCGAAGCCAAGGCCGCGGTACGCGCCTGGTTGAAGACCGCGCAAACCGTGCATACCGGCAACGACCTGCTCGGCCACATCGAGGGCTTGATGCGGGGCAAACGCGTGCTCGACATCGGCGTGGTTTCCCACAGCGCCCGCTACTTCGACCTGCCGGACTGGCGCCACGGTCGCATCCACAAAGCAGCCTCGTATTGCGTCGGCATCGACATCCTGGAACCGCTGGTCAAGGAACTCAACGAGCGCGGCTTCAACGTGCGCTGCGTCGATGCCACCTCGGAGGCCGACATGGGCGAGCGTTTCGACGTGGTCTTCATCGGCGACGTGGTCGAGCATGTCGACAACGCCGTGCTGCTGCTGAAGTTTGCCGCGCGCCACCTGGCGCCGGGCGGCAGGCTCTATGTCACCACGCCGAATCCCTTCTCGCGCAAGTTTTTCCGCCAGTTCAAGCGCGAGGGCGTGATGGTGGTGAATCTCGACCACATTGCCTGGATCACGCCGACGCTGGCCATGGAACTTGCCCGCCGCGCCGGCATCGCCCTGGCGGCCTACCACCTGGTGAAGCGCTTTTCGCCATCGGCGCTATTGCTCAAGCGCCTGATCGGCTGGCGCCTGGAGCCGGTGGAATTTTCCTTCCCGGATTATCTGTATGAGTTCGTCCGGAGCGACTGAGTCGGCCCTGCCCGAACCGCGCGAGATCCTCTACATCAACGTCTCACGCATCGGCGACACCCTGCTGGTGACGCCCGCCGTGCGCGCCGTCGCCGCGCGTTGGCCGCAGGCGCGCATCACCCTGCTGGCCCATCCCAAGCGCGAGGAAGTGTTGCGCAAGCTGCCCTTCGTGCAGCGCACCGGCGGCATTGAAAAGCAGCGTGCGCGCTTCATGGGCCGCATCGGGAATCCATTCGCGGGCAAAGCCTATGACCTCGCTTTCGTCTGCAACTTCGATGCGCCACTGGTCGACTACGCGCTGCGCGTGGCGCGTCGTGTCGTCGCCTTCCGCCAGCCCGACGCCGCCCTGAACCGGCGCCTGTATCGCGCCGTGGAACATCCGGCGCTGCAGACGACGCATGCCGTCGACATCCAGTTGATGCTGCCGGCTGCGCTCGGCGTCGCGCCCGCCGGCAAGGCGCTGGCATATTGCGTCACGGCCGATGAAAGCCAATGGGCAGCGGGTTTTCTGGCCGAGCATCGCGCGTCCGAAGCGCATCCGCTGGTCGGTCTGCAAGTGGCAAGCTTCCCCACCAAGGCCTACCGCGACTGGCCGCCGGGGCATTTCAGCGATTTGTGCCGACGCATCCGTGCCGCTTGGCCGCAGGCGCACTTCCTGATCTTCGGCGGCGAGTTGGAGAAGGCACGCACCGAGGCCCTCGCTGCCGAACTCGGCAATGCCGCAACCCTGTGCGCCGGCCGTCTCTCGCTGCGCGAAACCGCCGCGCTGATGAATTGCGTCGATCTCTATGTCGGCGTCGATACCGGCCCCACGCACCTGATGGGCGCGCTGCAGCGGCCGATGGTGGCGCTGTACCACGGCTATTCGCCGAGTCGCGTGCTGGCGCCGCTGGATCATCCCTGCCTGTGGGCCATCGACCATCCACTGGCTGATCGTTGCACACCGGAGGCCGACATGGCCGAGATCAGCGTTGACCACGTCTGGGACGCGGTGCAGCAGGCGCTGGCGGGAACCCCCAGGCCGTGAGGTTCGCCCTGTTCACTACCAACCTCGCCGGCGGCGGCGCGGAAAAGGCGCTGGCCACGATTGGCAGCGGCCTTGCAGAACGCGGACACGACGTGGACTTCATCGTCTGCGAGGACGCCGGACGATATTCGCCACCCGCGGGCTGCGGATTCGCTGCGCTGAGCGCGCACGCCGGTCATGGCTGGCTCGGCAAGCGACGCCTCGCCTGGAAACTCGCCCGGGTCTTACGCAACCGGAAGCATGACCTGCTGGTCTCGACCCTGCCCTTCGCCGACGAAGTCGCTGCACTTTCACGCGCGCCGCGCCATGCCTGCCGCATCGCCAACACGCTCTCGGCGGAAATCGCGCGCCTGCCCGGTGACAAGGGGCAGCGGCGGCAAAACCGCTATCGCACGCTCTATGGCGCACGACCGCTGGTTGCCGTCTCGCGCGGCGTGGCCGATGACCTGCACGCGTCTTTCGGCGTCGCCAGCGGAAGCATTCGCGTGATCGGCAATCCCTTCGACCTGGCAGCGATCCGCAGCCTCGCCGCCGAGTCCTGTCCGCAGCGGCCAACGGAACCCTACATCCTGCATGTCGGCCGTTACGCCGCGCAAAAACGCCACGATCTGCTGCTCACGGCCTTCGCCGGACTCGACACGCCGCATCGCCTGGTGCTGCTGACGCCGCCTGATGCACGGCTCGCCGCCCTGGTCGCGCAACATGGCCTGGATCGCCGTGTCACCATCGCCGACTTTCAGGCCAACCCCTATCCGTGGATGGCCGGCGCCGAACTGCTGGTGCTGTGTTCCGACCACGAAGGCTTGCCCAATGTCTTGATCGAAGCTTTGGCCTGCGGCACGCCTGTGGTCAGCACCGACTGCCCGTCCGGACCGCGCGAGATCCTGCGCGGTGAACTGGCGCGCGGCCTGGTGGCTTGCGACGACGCCCGGGCGCTGGCGGAAGCCATGCAATTCGCATTGCTGGCGCCGCGACCCGATGCGGATGTCGTCGCGGCGGCACTGGCGCCCTACGATGCCGATCAGGCGCTCGACGCCTGGGAAGACCTGGCGCGGGAGATCGCCTGATGTGCGGCATCCTGCTCGCTGTCGGTGGCGCCTTCCGCGATGACTTCGACGCCGCGCTGGCGGCCTTGCGCACACGCGGCCCAGATGCCCGCGAAGTGCTGGCCCACGGCGCGGCTCTGCTAGGCCACGCGCGCCTGGCGGTGATCGACATCGCCGGCGGCCGCCAGCCGATGCGCAGCGTCGATGGCCGCCTGGCCATGGTGTACAACGGCGAGATCTACAACTTCGCCGCTTTGCGCCGCGACCTCGAAGCTGCAGGGCATGCCTTCGGCACTCGCTCCGACAGCGAAGTCGTGCTCACCGGCTACCGTCACTGGGGCGAAGCCTTGCTCGACAAGCTCGATGGCATGTTCGCCTTCGCCATCCATGATCTGGCCGATGGCAGCGTGTTTCTCGCCCGCGACCGGGTCGGCATCAAGCCGCTGTTCTGGGGTGAACATGCGGGCGGGCTGGTCGTCGCGTCAACCCTGGCGCCCTTCTTCGCCTTGCGCGACTTCCCCCGCAAACTGGATGCCGAAGGCCTGCGCGACTACCTCGCCTTCCAGACCCCGCTGGCGCCGCACACCCTGGTTCGCGCTATCCATACCTTGCCGCCCGGCGCCTGCCTGCGCTGGAGACCGGGCTCTGATGCCGCGCCGCGCCAGTGGTGGACGCTTCCCGACGCCTCTGGAGCGACACCTGCCGCGGAAGCCCTGGCCGAAGAGACCGACCTGCTGCTGGCGCGGGCGGTAAAGGACCAGTTGGTCGCCGATGTTCCGCTCGGTGCTTTTCTTTCCGGCGGCATCGACAGCAGCCTCATCGTTCATTACATGGCCGAAGCCGCATCGACCACATCGCGGCCGCTGAAAACCTTCAGCGTGCGCTTCGCCGAGGCCGGCTTTGACGAAAGCCCCGCGGCACGCGCCGTGGCGGAGAAATATGGGACCGAGCACCATGTCCTCGACGCGCCGGAACTCGGTGCCGATACCTTGGCGGCAGCGCTGGCCGACCTCGACCAGCCGCTGGCCGATCCGGCCTATATCCCAACCTGGGCATTGTCGCGACTGACGCGGCAGCATGTCACGGTAGCCCTTTCGGGTGACGGCGGCGATGAACTCTTCGGCGGCTATCCGCGTTTCCTCGACAGCGCCGAGCGTCATCCCGACGGCGCGCTGAAACACGTCCTGCGCTTCTTGCTGCGCCAGGGCCTTGCACCGGCCAGCCTGACCCGGCGCGCACTGGCCGGTGCCGAGCTGCTGCTTTACCGGCGTGTCGAACTGGGCGACTACCCGGGCAGCCGCAAGGATCTGCGCCGCTACCTGGCTCCCGACGTGGCGCGCGCGGCGCGGCCGGAACATACGCTTCAACTCTGGACCGAATTGGCAAAGCGCCATGGCAACTTCGACCGTGGCGCCCTGCTGCGCGCCGACCTGTGGACTTACCTCTCGGAAAACTGCCTGGCCAAGACCGATCGCGCCAGCATGGCCCACGGCCTCGAAGTACGCGTGCCCTTGCTGGCCAATGCGCTGCAGGACAGGATGCTGAGGCTTCCGGCAGGCGTGCATTTCGACGCAGGAGGCGGCAAGGCAGTCCTGCGCGCGCTGGCGCGCAAGCATCTGCCCGATGCGGTGTGGAATCGCGAAAAGCACGGCTTCTCGGTGCCGTTGCGCAGCAACTTTGCCGGCCCGTGGAGCGACTGGTGCGACGCCCAGGTCGCGGCCATTAGAATGCGCGCACCCTGGCTCGATGATGGCGCCATTGCCGCACTATGGCGGGAAGCCCGCCAAGGCAAGGGCAATCCGCGTTTGTTCTACAGCTTCGCCGTGCTGTTGGCATGGCTGGAAAAGCATCCATTGGAGGCCTGACGTGAATCCCCTCAAGCACCTCCTGT
>JBIPLL010000245.1:0-5038 GCA_044368425.1 Beijerinckiaceae bacterium | reverse complement strand
CGATGCAGCCCGCGCGGCCGATTATGCCCGTGCCGGCCGGATGCCGGCGGCTGACGACCTCGCCCGCGTCGATGGCAGGCAGGCGGGGGCTCTCTTCAGCGGGTTGAAGACCCGCACGTCAGAGGCCTTCGCGGCCCGGCAGGCGGATGCGCTGGCGGCATGGCGGCAAATGCCCCTGTCGTCCTCCCCGCTCGTCCGGGACACGATCGGTCTGGGCGGCGAGCTCGCGCGGGCGCGTGGGCTTGCGACGGGCAGTCCGGGCTTTGCTCCCTTGCACAAGGGGTGGGACGTGCTGGGTGCAGGCTTCAACCACGGGCTCGCCCGCTCCGAGCCCGTGCTGAATCCGCTGCGCTCGACGCTGCGCGTTGCCGGTATCGGCACCGTCGGCATGACGTCGGGAGGACTCGGTTATGGCTATGCAACAGGTCAGCTACGGTCCGGCCAGTTCCGTCAGGGCGCTCCCGGCAATGAACACGAGAGGGCGATCTCCGATTATGTCAACATGCCGAAGGACATGAGGCACACCTATGTCGGCTTCTGGCCGACAGGCGGCGGACGCGAGACGTCCTTCGTGGTCGCCTGCGGATCCAAGGACGGGATTGGTGAATACCCGATGGCGATCCTGCCGGGTCAGCAGGGCGCAACACCGCGCATGGCGATTGCACCTGGCGGCTCGAGCTTCACGGCCAACAGCACAATTCTCGGACCGGCCGCCATGTGCAGCTTCAACGCAGCGCTTGATACCAACCGGCGCCTGTCGTTCACGCTTGCTGGCATCAACGGCCGAGCCGAAAGGCCCGCGTTCCAGATGCGGACCGCAGCCGCAACCCCTCACTCCGCAAGCAACGCCCTGGCCCGCATCGGCGGTCAGCTGGGCCTCGGGGCCATGGTCACGACCACGGATCTGGCGGTCGACCGCTGGAAGCTGTCGACCGGCAATCTCGTCAGTTTCGGTGCCGTCGGCGGGTCTGTTGGCACCGACGGCATCCGTCTTCATCTGTCGCCCGTCGCGGCCGAGCCCTATCTCTCGTTCACGACCAATTCGAGCTGGCGGGAGAACGGGGCTCAGGAGACCGAAAAGGCCGGTCTGCGCCGCGACTGACCTACTCCGCCGCCTCCTGCACCGGCTGCGGCGGCGTATAGGTGAGGATGGGCTGGCGTGCGGCCCGGGTTTCGTCGAGCCGGCGACGCGGCGCGA
Organism: Beijerinckiaceae bacterium; assembly: GCA_044368425.1. Taxonomy (GTDB): domain Bacteria; phylum Pseudomonadota; class Alphaproteobacteria; order Rhizobiales; family Beijerinckiaceae; genus JBIPLL01. Next base: position 3,840 of record JBIPLL010000245.1, on the reverse strand, counting down.
GATAGGGCGCTCCGCTGAAGCGCTCGGCCTCGCCTCTCTTCGCAGCCATGGCAAGATCGCGCAGCGTCGCGATGAACAGATCGAGCGAGGCCTTGGATTCCGATTCCGTCGGCTCGATCAGCATGGCGCCATGCACGACGAGCGGGAAATAGACGGTCATCGGGTGATAGCCCTCGTCGATCATGGCCTTGGCGAAGTCGAGCGTGGTGACGCCCGTCTCCTTCAGCCACGCATCGTCGAACAGCACCTCATGCATGCAGGCCTTGTCGCCGAAGGGCTGCGACATCAGGTCGGACAGGCCCGCCCGGATGTAATTTGCGTTCAGCACGGCATCTTCCGATGCCTGCTTCACGCCGTCCGCGCCATGCGACAGCATGTAGGACAAGGCGCGGACATACATGCCCATCTGGCCATGGAAGGCCGTGATGCGCCCGAAGGCGTGTCCTGCCTGCGCCTCGTTCTCGACAAGCGCGAAGCCGTGCGCCTCGCGCCGCACGAAGGGCACGGGCGCGAAGGGCGCAAGCCGCGACGACAGCACGACCGGCCCCGAGCCCGGCCCGCCGCCGCCATGCGGCGTCGAGAAGGTCTTGTGGAGGTTGATATGCATGGCATCGACGCCGAGATCGCCCGGCTTGGCCTTGCCGACGATGGCGTTGAAATTCGCCCCGTCGCAATAGAAATAGGCCCCCGCCTCGTGAAGTGCGGCCGCGATCTCGACGATCTGCGGCTCGAACAGCCCGCACGTATTGGGGTTCGTCAGCATGATCGCCGCGACATCCGGGCCGATCAGCTTCTTGACCTCCTCGACGCGCACCGTGCCGTCGGCATCGGCCGGCACAGCCTTGACGGTGAAGCCGATCAGCGCCGCGGTCGCCGGATTGGTGCCATGCGCCGATTCCGGCACAAGCACGGTCCTGCGGGTCTCGGCCTCGCCCTTGGCGGCGATGGCGGCCTTGATCGCCATCATGCCGGCGAGTTCGCCATGCGCGCCGGCCTTGGGCGACAGGGCCACCGCCTCCATGCCCGTCAGCGTGACGAGCCAGTGAGCAAGCTCGTCCATGAGCGCGAGCGCGCCCTGCACGGTCGAGACCGGCTGCAGCGGATGCACGTCGGCAAAGCCCGGCAGGCGCGCCATGCGCTCGTTGAGCCGCGGATTATGCTTCATCGTGCAGGAGCCGAGCGGGAAGAGCCCGGTATCGATGCCGTAGTTCTTCTGCGACAGCCGCACGAAATGCCGCATGGTCTCGGGCTCGGACAGGCCCGGAAGGCCGATCTCGCCCTTGCGCTCAAGCCCGCCGAGGCGAGGGCTGAAGGGCTCCGGCTCGTCGAGATCGACGCCCGTGCAGTCCAGCCGCCCGATCTCGAACAGCAGCGGTTCTTCCTGCAGCAGGGCACGATTGCCCGTGAAGGTCTGGTGCCCGGCATGGTCTCCACCCTGCGCGGAAGTCGGTCGTCCCTGGCGGTTCAGCATGGCATGGCTCCGCGAAGCGAGATGGTGCGAGAGGGCGCGGTTGTCGTGGCGGTGGAGGCGGGGAAGGTTGCCGGTTTCATGCCGCAAGCGCTCCCTTCAGACCCGCCACCAATGCGGCGCGGTCCTCGTCGGTATTGACCTCGGTCGAGGCCACGATGAGCAGGTTGTCGAGCCCGGCGCCGGGCAGGAGGCGCGAGACGGGCACGCCCGCGAGCAGGCCGGCCTGCGCCAGCTCCTCCACGACATCCGCCGCCGGGCGCGACAGCCGCAGCGTGAATTCGTTGAAGAAGCTGCCGGTCAGGACCTCGACGCCGGTCACGCCCTGAAGCGCATCGGCGAGCTTCACGGAATTGGCGTGGTTGACCCGCGCCAGCCGCATCAGGCCCGCCTGGCCCAGGAGCGTCATGTGAATGGTGAAGGCGAGGCAGCACAGGCCCGAATTGGTGCAGATATTCGAGGTCGCCTTGTCGCGGCGAATATGCTGCTCGCGGGTCGAGAGCGTCAGGACGAAGCCGCGCCGCCCCTCCGCATCGACCGTCTCGCCACAGAGACGGCCCGGCATCTGGCGCACATATTTCTGCCGCGCCGCGAACAGGCCGACATAAGGACCGCCGAAATTCAGGGCATTGCCGATGGACTGGCCCTCGCCCACCACGATGTCGGCGCCCATCTCGCCCGGCGGCGTGACGAGCCCCAGCGACACGGCCTCGGTGAATACGGCGATCAGCAGCGCGCCGTGCTTGTGCGCCTTCTCGGCAATGGGGCGCAGGTCGCGCAGATTGCCGAACACGTCGGGCGATTGCACGACGACGCAGGACACGCTGTCGTCGATGACCGCGAGCAGGTCCTCGTCCGCCGTCACATCGGGAGCCATCGTCACCACGCTGTCGCCCGCCATGTCGGAGAGCGTGCGCACGACCGCGCCATAATGCGGATGCAGCCCGCCCGAGAGCACCGCCTTGCGCCGGCGCGTCACGCGATGCGCCATCAGCACGGCTTCGCCCGTGCCGGTCGAGCCGTCATACATGGAGGCGTTCGCCACCTCCATGCCGGTGAGCCGCGCCACCTGCGTCTGGAACTCGAACAGATATTGCAACGTGCCCTGGGCGATTTCCGGCTGGTAGGGCGTGTAGCTCGTCAGGAACTCCGAGCGCTGGATCAGGTGGTCGACGGTCGCCGGCACATGGTGCCGGTAGGCGCCCGCACCCACGAAGAACGGCACCGAACCCGCCGCCACATTGCGCGCCGCGAGCTTGCCGAGTTGCCGCTCGACCGACAATTCGCCTTGCCGGCGCGGCAGGTCGACCGGTTCTGTCAGGAGCTTGTTGGCTGGAATGGCGGAAAACAGTTCGTCCACATGGGAGACGCCGATGCGGGCGAGCATCTCCGTGCGGTCGGCTTCGGACAAAGGCAGGTAGCGCATCGCGGGCTCCGGCTGGGGTCGGCGCAAGAATCGGCGCGAGAATCGGCGTTGGTTGCGGTCAGGAGATCGACTTCACATAGGCGGCGTAATCGGCCTCGTTCATCAGGCCATCGAGCTCGGCTGGATCGCTCAGGCGGATCTTCACGAACCAGCCGGAACCAGCCGGATCTTCGTTGACGGTGCCGGGCGTTCCCTCGAGCGCGGCATTGACCTCGACCACCTCGCCGCTGACCGGCGCATAGACTTCGGAAGCGGCCTTGACGCTCTCGACCACGGCCGCCTCGCCGCCCTTGGCGACCTTGCGACCGATCTCGGGCAATTCGACGAAGACCACGTCGCCGAGCTGGCCCTGGGCATAGTCGGTAATGCCGACAATGCCGGTCTCGCCCTCGATGCGGATATATTCGTGGTCCTTTGTGTAGCGGGTCTGCGCCATGTCGAAATCTCCGGGAAAAGGGGGGCGGCTTGGTCAGGCCGGGCGGCGGTGGAAGCGATGAGGCACGAAGGGGAGGGGCACGACATCCGCCTCGAGCGGTTTGCCGCGCACGATGAGATGAAGCCGCGTGCCGATCGTGGCATGGGCGCTCGCGACGAGACCGAGAGCGACGGGCCCGCCGACGCTTGGTCCGAAGCCCCCCGAGGTCACGATGCCGACGGCCGCGCCATCCGGCGTCACGATCTCGCAGCCCTCACGGGCCGGCGCCCGTCCGACGAGCCGCAGGCCGACGCGCGACCGCACTGGCCCTTGCGTCAGTTCGCGCTGGATGCGGCCGGCGCCGGGGAAGCCCCCGTCGAGCCGCCGCCTCTTCTGGATGGACCAGGACAGGCCAGCCTCGACCGGTGAAATGTCAGGTGTGAGTTCATGCCCGTAAAGCGACAGCCCGGCCTCGAGCCGCAGCGAATCGCGTGCGCCCAGCCCGATGGGCTTCACCCGCCCATCCGATAG
>JBIPLL010000588.1:0-5044 GCA_044368425.1 Beijerinckiaceae bacterium | reverse complement strand
TGCTACTAAGTGATGTTGAGAGGAGTTTGGATGTTTTGCTAGAAAAAACATTGGTAAAATCGACTTCGAAAATGCTCGAAAAGTATGAAAACTATATTTTGGTAGAATATTTAGAGACGATCTTGTTGACGCGGCGGTTACGAATAATTATTTTTCAAAAAATAATAATTATGGGAATATTTATTTTGGCAAGAATTATTTTCCCGAAAAATTATCTGGCCTATTATGAGGAAGGCCACAGTCTTGTGGACTCTTTTACCGATTTTAGGAATTATTATTATTTTATCGCTAACTAGATATGTTTTAGAGATTTTTACCCATGAATGTCTAAGAAAAATGTATTATAGTTGGCTTACTATGACTTTTAGGATGATTATGACAGGTTTGACACCAAAATCTTATGAAAGATATGGTAACAACTAGAAAAACATACAGTTAGAGCAATAATAATGTTTAATAATTCTATTTTAGTATGCTTCATGCGAAACTCCTACGATATAAAGTTATAATAATATGTATTGATGAAGGTATTCGTGATTATGACCGTCAAAAGTGGTCGGACCTTCGCATGATGCTAACACCATCAACTAGATAATTAACTATTTTCCCAAAAGCGCTCGCTCCGCTTCGCGCACAGATAGTAAAAGTTAATAATAATGTTGAAAAGGTCGGCATCTCCATGCAAATGCCCGTCAGACCTTCGCATGTCAACAATAATGTTAATAAATTTATGGTTACACTATTATGTTAATGTATTTGTTGAGCATTTCGGTGTCCTGCATGGGAAAAATCGTCGGATGTTCGCATGATGCTAGTAATGTCAATGCAAATGTTAATAAAAATATTGTGTTATAACTACTAAATTAATATATTTGTTGACAAATACGGCATTCAGGATGAGAATACTCCTCAGACCTTCGCATGATGCTGTCGATATCGACGTTAATAAAGTTATGTTTACATTGTTTATTGACAGTTTTAACCAAAATATTGTTAGACTTTCGCATGCGATGACGGCGATAACGCGGGATCATGCGAATATCGTAGGATGTTCGCATGATATTGACGAGGAATTATTATAGTAAAGTTGACGACGAGGTATTATGCGGATTGCTGAATGTTCGCATGATAATGTCAAGGAATTATTATAGTAAAGTTGACGATGGAGTATCGTGCGAATATTGTCTAATGTTCGCATGATGATGTCAAGAAATTATTATAGTAAAGTTGATGATGAGGTATCATGCGAATATCGTAGGACGTTCGCATGATGATGTCAAAGAATTATTATGGTTGAGCATCGAGGACGATATGGATTGCCAGATGCCCGCGTGACAAAGAATTATTATAGTAAAGTTGATGATGAGGTATTATGCGGATGTTGTCGAATGTTCGCATGATGATGATAAAAATTATTATAGTAAAGTTGATCATCGATAGCAATGCGGCGTTATGCGAATATCGTAGGATGTTCGTATGATGGTGTTAAGGAATTATTGTAGTAAAGCTGAACATCGAGGATGCTACGGGTTACTGGATATTCGCATGATGATGACAAGAAATTATTATAGTAAAGTTGACGATGATGTATCATGCGGATATCGTAGGATGTTCGCATGATGGTGTCAAGAAATTATTATAGTAAAGTTGACAATGAGGACGATGCGGATATCTTGGGATGCCCGCGTAACAACAAGTTATTATAGTAAAGTTGTACATCGAAAATAATATGGAATGCCGGATGTTCGCATGATGATGTCAAAGAATTATTATAGTAAAGTTGAGCATCGAGGACGATGCGGATATCTTGGGATGCCCGCGTGACAACAAGTTATTATAGTAAAGCTGACGATGAGGTATCATGCAGATTGCCGAATGTTCGCATGATGATGACAAGAAATTATTATAGTAAAGTTGAGTATGGTTGATGGTGTGGATTCTAGGATGTTCGCATGATGATGACGAAGAATTATTATAGTAAAGTTGACGATGAGGTATCATGTAGATTGCCAGATGTTCGCATGATGATGACAAGAAATTATTATAGTAAAGTTGAACATCATCGTTGATGCGGCACTATACGAATATCGTAGGATGTTCGCATGATGATGACAAGAAATTATTATAGTAAAGTTGAGCACTGTCGACGATATGGATTGCCGGATGTTCGCATGATGATTACAAAAATTATTATAGTAAAGTTGAGCACTGAGGACAATATAGCATTATGCGAATATCGTAGGATGTTCGCATGATAGTGTCAAGAAATTATTACAGTAAAGTTGAACACTGTCGACGATATGGATTGCCGGATGTTTGCATGATGATTACAAAAATTATTGTAGTAAAGTTGGGCATTGTTGGCGATGCGTATATCTTGGGATGTTCGCATGATGATGTCAAGAAATTATTGTAGTAAAGTTGGCAATGCAGTGGTATGCGGATATTGTAGGATGTTCGCATGATGATGACGAAAAATTATTGTAGTAAAGTTGACGATGAAGTATCATGCGGATATCGTAGGATGTTCGCATGATGACGAAAAATTATTATAGTAAAGTTGAAAATGCGGCAATATGTGGATATCGTAGAATGTTCGCATGATGATGTCAAGAAATTATTATAGTAAAGTTGGGCATTGTTGGCGATACAGATTGTCGGATGTTCGCATGATGATGTCAAGGAATTATTGTAGTAAAGTTGACAATGTGGTGATGTGTGAATATTGCCAGATGTTCGCATGATGATGTCAAAAGATTATTATGGTTGAACATCGAGAACGATACGGACATCTTGGGATGTTCGCATGATGATTACAAAAAAATTATTATAGTAAAGTTGGCGATGAGATATCATGCGGATATCGTAGGATGCCCGCGTGACAAAGAGTTATTATAGTTGAACATTGTCGTTGATATTGATCGTAGGATGTTCGCATGATGATGACAAAGAATTATTATAGTAATGTTAACGATGAAATATTATGCGGATATCGTAGGATGCTCGCATGATGATGTCAATAAATTATTATAGTAAAGTTGCAAGCTGTTGACAATGCGGATATCTTGGGATATTCGCATGATGATGTCAAGAAATTATTATAGTAAAGTTGGGTATCGATAGTGATGCGGATATCTTGGGATGTTCGCATGATGATGACAAAGAATTATTATAGTAAAGTTGGGTATCGATAGTGATGCGGATATCTTGGGATGTTCGCATGATGATGACAAAGAATTATTATAGTAAAGTTGAGTATCGATAGTGATGCGGATATCTTGGGATGTTCGCATGATGATAACAAAGAATTATTATAGTAAAGTTGAGTATGGTTGATGGTGTGGATTCTAGGACGTTCGCATGATGATGTCAAGAAATTATTATAGTAAAGTTGACGATGAGGTATCATGCGGATATCGTAGGATGTTCGCATGATGATGTCAAAGAATTATTATAGTAAAGTCGAGCATTGAGGACGATGCGGATTGCCGAATGTTCGCATGATGATGTCAAGAAATTATTATAGTAAAGTTAAACATTGTTGATGGTGTGGATTGCTGGATGTTCGCATGATGATGCTGAAGAATTATTATAATAAAATTGAACATCGAGGACAATGCGGCACCATGCGAATATCGTGGGATGTTCGCATAATGATGACAAGAAATTGTTGTAGTAAAGTTGACAATGCGGGAGCATGCGGATATCGTAAGATGTTCGCATAATGATGACAAGAAATTATTATAGTAAAATTGGCAATGCGGTAGCATGCGGATATCGCGGGATGTTCGCATGATGATGACAAGAAATTATTATAGTAAAGTTAATCATCAATGGCAATGCAGATATTTTGGGATGTTCGCATGATGATGACGAAGAATTATTATAGTAAAGATGAACGTCGAGGACGATATGGAATGCCGGATGTTCGCATGATGACGTCAAAGAATTATTATGGTAAAGTTGAACATCGTCGTTAGTATGAATTGCCGGATGTTCGCATGATGATGACAAAAAATTATTATAGTAAAGTTGACAACGCGGTGATGTGCTAATATTGCCGGATGTTCGCACTATGATGACAAAAAATTATTATAGTAAAGTCGACCTGCGGGAGTATGTGGATATTGTAGGATGTTCGCATGCTAATGACAAAAGATTATTATGGTTGAACACCGAGGACGATGCGGATATCGTAGGACGTTCGCATGATGATGATAAGAAATTATTATAGTAAAATTGAGCATCGATGACGATGTAGCATGCGAATATCGTAGGATGTTTGCATAATAATGTCAAAGAATTATTATAGTAAAGTCGAGCACTGTCGACGATATGGATTGCCGGATGTTCGCATGATGACGTCAAAAAATTATTATAGTAAAGCTGATCATCGATGACGATGCGGCATTATGCGGATATCGTAGGATGTTCGCATGATGATGTCAAAGAATTATTATGGTTGAGCATCGAGAATGATATGGAATACTGGATGTTCGCATGTTGATGTCAAGAAATTATTGTAGTAAAGTTGAGCTCTGTCGACGATACAGATTGCCGGATGTTCGCATGATGATGTCAAAAAATTATTATAGTAAAGTTGACAATGAGGTATTATGCAAATATTGTTGAATGTTCGCATGATGATGTCAAGAAATTATTATAGTTGAACATCGAGAATGGAATGCCGGATGTTCGCATGATGATAACAAGAAACTATTATAGTAAAATTGATAATCGACAACGATGCGGTACTATATGGATTGTCGAATGTTCGCATGATGATAACAAGAAACTATTATAGTAAAATTGATCATCGATGACGATGCGATACTATATGGATTGTAGGATGTTTGCATGATGATGACGAAGAACTATTATAGTAAAGTTGACAATACGATACTATGCGGATATCATGTGATGTTCGCATGATAATGACAAAGAATTATTGTAGTAACGTTGACGATGTGGTGATATGCGAATATCGTAGGATGTTCGCATGATGATAATAAGTTATTATAGTAAAGTTGATCATCGAGGACGG
>JBIPLL010000244.1:0-5046 GCA_044368425.1 Beijerinckiaceae bacterium | reverse complement strand
TCCCATGACCCTGAAGGCCTGACGCATGATCAGGCCAGCACGCGCAGGCGCCGCCCCGCCTTGAGCGTGCCGACCATGGCAACGACCATGGCAAGCGCAAACACCCAGCCCGACACGGCACCCGCCGAGATGCCGGACAGGAGCGTTCCAACCGAGCAGCCGAGCCCGATCATCGCGCCGAAACCCAGCAGCACACCGCCGGCAAGCCCGCGTGCGATATGCCCAAGGCGCGGGCGCTGCGGCCGGAACTCGCCCGCCAGCAGCGCGGAAACGAAGGCCGCCACCGCCAGACCCGCGATGAACAGGCCGTTCGGCGTCATGAGGGCATCGCGGACCAAAGTCGCACAACCGCGAAAGCCATCGAGCCCCTCGAGACGCCCCGGCAACAGGTCGAATGCGCCGGCCACCTGCCGCGTGCGCGCCCCGATCTCGGCCGTGACCCCGAGCGGGCTAAGGCGCAGATAGGCCGCCACACCGATCAGGCCGACAGCAACGCCGCCCACGCTCGCAGGCCAGCGACGCCGGAACAGGGCCGCGAGCGGCGAGACAGGCTGTGTCGCCTCGACCGCTACCGGACGGCGCAACAGCCAGAGGGCAAGCCCGCCAAGCACCGCAAGGCTCGCAACCAGCGCCCCGCCATAGCCGAGAAGGCGCGGCAGCCACAGCACCGGGCTCTCCGACGCGCTCGCCAGATAGAGCGGGTTCCACGCCAGAAAGGCAAGCCAGAAGCCGATGGCCGTCCCGATCAGCGCGAAGGGCGCTGTCGGAGATCCCTCGCCCAGCCGGTAGAGATGGGCGCTGATGCAGGAACCCGAGATCGCCATGCCTGCACCGAAGGCGAGGCCCGCCAGCACCAGCACCGGTCCGACCGGCCCGATATGCGCGGTCGGCGGCAGCCGCGTGCCCGCCGGATCGGGCAGCCAGGCCCCGAAGATGAGCGTATAGCCGACAATTCCCGTGGCCAGCGCCGCGAGAATACCGACGACGCCGCGCGGGTCGCCCCGGTCGATCAGGTCCCGCCCCATGCAGAAGAAGCAGAAGCGGGAGCGTTGCAGCACGAAGCCGAAGGCCCCGCCCAGAAGCAGCGACAATTGCAGCTGCGTCGCCGGCCCCTCCATGCGCCCGACAGCGCCCGATGCTGCCGCAAAGCCCGCAACGAGCAGCCCCGCCAGCAGGAACGCCCCCACACTGCCGGATCGCCTGTCTTGCGCGCCCGACGCGACATCCACCTGAGCAATGGTCATGCTGCCTTGCCTCATGCCAAGGACGCGGCGCTCGCGCACCGCGTCCGAAATTCCGCCACGTGAGGAATTACTTGCCGGTCCACACCGTCCCGGCCGGATTGGCGATCGGGACGCCCACGGCATTGCCGTACTCCGTCCACGAGCCGTCATAATTGGCAGCCTGGTAGCCCAGCACCCGCGACAGGACGAACCACGTATGGCTCGACCGCTCGCCGATGCGGCAGGTCGTGATGACCGGCTTCGACCCGTCGACACCGGCCTCCGCATAGAGCTTGCGCAACTCCTCGACCGGCTTCAGCGTGCCATCGGCCGCGTTCACGGCCCGTGCCCACGGCACGTTGACCGAGCCGGGAATATGGCCGGAGCGGATGGCGAGTTCCTGGATGCCAGCGGGAGCGACGACCTTGCCGGAGAACTCGTCGGGCGAGCGGATGTCGAGGATGCGCTTGTCGGACTGCTTCTCGGCAACCGCCAGCACGTCAGTCAGGCGCGCCCGCAGCGCCCGGTTCGCCTCGCTCACGACGAGATTGCCCGGCGCCGGAACCTGCGGATTGGTGGCGAGCGGGCGCTTCTCAAGCTCCCACTTCTTCCGGCCACCATCGAGCAGCTTCACATTGTCCCGCACGCCATAGATGTCGAACACCCAGGCACCCCAAGCGGCGAACCAGTTATTGTTGTCGCCGTAGAGAACGATGGTCGTGTCCTTGTTGACGCCGAGGCGCCGCACCAGCGTCTGGAAACGCTCGCGCGAGGCGATGTCCCGGTTCACCGTCTCCACGAGATCGGTGTGCCAGACGACATTCTGGGCGCCGGGCACATGCCCCCGCTCGAACACGCCCGGCTCGACGCTGACCTCGATCACCCGCACCTTCGGATTGTCGAGGTTCTTTTCCAGCCATTCGGTCGTCACGAGCGGCCCGGTGCTTGCCTGGGCGGCACCAAAACTCAACAGGATGGCGGTCGCGGCCGCAGCGATGCGGCGCGTCAGGGCATGGATCGGCATCGGGGTCTCCAGGGGCTGGCCCGGTCAAGGCGGGTCGTCATGAAAAAGGCCCGATCAGCATTGCCGATCAATGACTTGAGGCCAAGCCGACTGAAATTTTTTTGTTCGGCCCGGCCGGAGAAGAAATGGTCTGGCGGATGGCCTTGGAAGGGGAAAAACACCCCTCCACCGGTCAACGGGATCATTCAGCCGCGCTGATGCTCCTGAGCGGATGACGTCCGCGCTTCCGTCGTGCGCCACTGTCGGATGGCTTCGCCACGCTGAGCCGAACTTCGAGAACGGACTGTTCTTGCAGGGTCCTCAAGCGAAAAGGAACATCATATGTCCCGAATACCGGAGCGTTCCGGCTGTCGGCAACAAGACCCCTCACCTAAGCCTCAAGCCGCGCGCGGATGCGAGCCATGGCGGCATAGGCACGGGTGAAATCGCGCATGTGGAACCCGTCGGCCAGGTCGCGGTCATGCGCGCGCAGCAATTCTGCCAGCCGCCCCGTGAACTGGACCTGCCCGGAGGCCGAAACGACGAGGCCGTTGTCCTGCTCGAATGACAGGTTCCATTGCACCGCTTGAGACTTCGGGAGCCCTTCCGGCAGGTCGAGGGCGATGGCGCCGTCGCGGATCACGACAGGATAGCCGCCGGGCAGGCCATTGGGCCCGGGCAGATGCCCGCGCCACTCCCGCCCCTCGACGACCGCAGTGATCACCGGAACGCCCGTTGCACCCGAGATTTCGATGACCGGCTCGGGAGTGAGCCTGACGTCCCGAAACGCCTCGAAAACATCCTCGACTTCGGCCCCGTCGATCCAGACGCGCGGACGGCGCCCGCTGCGCATGTCGGCAGGTTGCCTGAACGCCGCGAGATTCTGGTAATGCGCCAACACCCGGATACGCTCGGGCGCGAGATCGCGCGCGCCGGCGAACACTGCGGCCAGGATGCCGACATTGCCGAACCCGCAGAGCACCTTGTACCCGGCCGCGGCGATCATGCCGTTCACGACATCCGGGAACGAGCAATTGACGAACAGCGTCGGAAGGCCGCTTGCCGTCACCGCCTGCGCCATCTGCAGCGAGATAGCCGTCTGCGCCAGCGCGGTCGCGCTCAACCCGCCTTCGCGCACGAGTTTGGACCAGTCATCGCCCGTTTTGGCGATGACGGAAGAGGTCTGCACCGATGCGGCCTGCACGAGGACGCGAGGCTGGTGCGTCGCGACAAGACGCTCCGCCTCGCCCTCGGCGAGCAGATCGGCAGCCGCAGCCGAGAAGCGCGCCGCAGCCCCGAAGATCCGGGTCCGCGCATTGGCAGCCGTCACGAGCCAGTCGAGCCGTGCAAGATTTCGCCCGGCAATGACGACATTGACGGGCTGGCGCGCCGTTGCCGCGAGGTCGAAGGCGATGCGGGCGGCGAAACTTCCGGTTCCGCACAGAAGGACGTCACAGGTCATCGGAATGTCCTCAACTCGTGCGCAACCTGTCCCAGCAATCGTCCAGACGCGGCGAAAGCTTGTGCTTCATGATCCGCTGGCTCGCGGTGCGTTCGAACTCGTCGACGAAAGCCAGATAGCGCGGGTTCTGGTAGGGCGCGAGGCGCTCCGCCAGCCATGCAGAGAGTGCCGGCGCTTCGATCTCCTGGCCCGACCTGCATTTGACGAAGAGCTTGATGTCCTGCTCGCCGATATCGGACTTCACGCCAATCATGGCGCAGTCCTCGACGTCTGGATGGTCTGCGGCCACGTGCTCGACCTCCCAGGCCGACACGTTCTCGCCCCGGCAGCGCACGCTGTCGCTCATCCGCCCATGAAAGAACAGATTGCCGTCGGCATCGAAGGAGCCGAGATCGCCGGTAAACAGGATGCCGTCGCGCAGGGCGCGGGCGGTCGCCTCGGGATTGCGGAAATATCCGGGGAAGATCGCGCCGGGGACCGACGTGGTCACGACGATCTCGCCACGCTCGCCCTGCGGAACATCGTTCCCCTGCCCGTCGAGCAGCCGGACGCCAAACCACGGAACAGGCCGGCCGACGGAGCCAACGATCCCCAGGCTGTTGCAGGTCGTGATGCTCGAGGCCTCGGTCATGCCGTAGCACTCGCGAATTTCGACACCGAACCGGTTCTGGAAGGCCTCCCAGATATCGACAGGGCAGCCGCCGCCCCACGATATGCCCACGCCATGCGTCCGGTCGAGTTCGGAAGGCGGCTGCTTCAGCAGCAGTTGGAGAATTCCACCCAGATGGTGGATATGCGTGGCCGCCTCCTCCTTCGCCTGATGCCAGAACCGGCTCGCGCTGAAGCGGTCGACCATGGCAAGCCGGATTCCGTGGCTCATCGGCAGCGGCAGAAGCTGGGCGCCGCCGACATGATACAGCGCTTCCCAGACGAAGAAGACATCGCCTTGTGCGGCTGCGGAGACCTGCGCGACCGCCTCGCTGGCAAACCGCAGCATCCGGTGGGTGACAAGCGCTCCCTTGGGGCGCCCTGTCGTCCCCGACGTGTACATGATGGCGAAGATGTCATCGAGACCGGGAGGCACGCCCGCAGCTTCCCGCGCCGTCGCCAGAAGCGGTGCCAGCGCCTCACCGCCGGCGGCATCGCCATGAAAGAGAGTTGGCAGATGCAGGCCCCCGGCTGCATCGTCCAGCACCGGCGCGAACTCGCCGTCCGCAATGACGAGCGAAGGCTCTGAATGCTCCAGAATGTAACGCAGCCCCTCGCCGCGCAACCGCGCATTGACGGGAATCCAGACGAGACGCGCCTTCGACACGGCGAAGATGACCGATAATGCGCGGACGCTGTTGCGCATCATT
>JBIPLL010000243.1:0-5047 GCA_044368425.1 Beijerinckiaceae bacterium | reverse complement strand
GAAATACAATATCAGCCAAGGCAAGAACATGAAATAATATTACAAATACGTTGGTCGTTTCGACAGGTGCGTCTCGCTGTTTTGAGGGAGGTGACAGGGACCGTTATTCGTCCCATCATCGAAACAACAAGTCTCCAGGGAGGAAAACATGTTGAAGCAGATAACCATGTTTGGTTTTGGCGCTGTGATGCTCGCATTGCAGGCCGCGCCGGCGCAGGCCCAGGGCGAGCTGACGCTGTACTGCTCGGTGCAGGAGGAATGGTGCCGCCCGATGGCGACGGCCTTCGAGCGGGCGACCGGCGTGAAGGTGTCCATGACGCGCAAGAGCTCGGGTGAGACCTTCGCCCAGCTCAAGGCCGAGGCTGCCAATCCCCGCGGTGATGTCTGGTGGGGCGGCACGGGCGATCCCCATCTCCAGGCTGCCGAAGAGGGGCTGACGCTGGAATATCGCTCGCCGAAGCTGGCCGAGCTTCATCCCTGGGCTGTCAAGCAGGCCGAGCAGTCGAAGTTCCGGACCGTGGGCATCTATGCCGGCGCCCTTGGCTATGTCTATAACAGCGACCAGCTGGCCAAGCGCGGTCTCAAGGCTCCCGCCTGCTGGGCGGACCTCGCCAAGCCGGAATTCAAGGACGAGGTGCAGGTCGCCGATCCCAACTCGTCGGGCACGGCCTATACGAAGGTCGCGACGCTCATCCAGCTGATGGGCGAGGACAAGGCCTTCGAGTTCCTCAAGGCGATGCACAAGAACGTCAATCAGTACACGAAGTCCGGCGCCGCTCCCGCGCGTGCCGCCGCAACCGGCGAGACACTGGTCGGGATCGTCTCCCAGCATGACGGCGTGACGCAGGTCGTGTCGGGAGCTCCGGTCAAGGTCGTCAGCCCCTGCGAGGGGACCGGCTACGAGATCGGCTCGATGTCGATCGTCAAGGGCGCCAAGAACCTCGACAATGCGAAGAAGTTCTACGACTGGGCTCTGACGCCGGAGGCACAGGCCCTCGCGGGCGACGCCAAGGCCTACCAGGTGCCCTCGAACAAGAACGCGAAGGCCCCTCCGGGAGCGCCCAACCTCTCCGAGATCAAGCTGATCGACTACGACTTCGCCAAGTACGGCTCGTCCGCCGAGCGCACCCGCATCCTGGCGAAGTGGGACGCCGAGGTCCGCAACGCGCCCAAGCGCTGACATCAGGGGCGGCCCGCTGTGACAGCGGGCCGCTTCCCCGCCAAAGCCGCCAATATCGGCTCTTGCGATGAACGCGCCCGCATGAACCCGTCCAGCGATGCGAGCAGGCCCGCAGGCCTGGATCGAGCTGACGGCACCTGCGGCCTCATCGCTGGGCTGAATTGCGCATCTGGATTGCCGATCTGATCTGCCGATCCGATTTGCCTTGCGAGGCTCCATGACAATTCCCGCGCGTCGTCCCGACACCGGTCGGGTCGATCTTCTGGCCGCCGCCATTTCGCTGGCGGCTTTTGCATTGCTGCCCTTCGATATGGGCCGCGAGCCGCGCGCGGGATTCGCATGGGTCCAGGCAGGCCACGGGCTCTGGCTCCTGCCGCTGCTTGGGCTCTGCGCCAGCGCCGCGATGGCCGCTCATGCCGGATGGCGCAGTCGTGTGCGCGAGCGGGCCGTTCTCGCCGTTGGTGCGCTTGCGTCGCTGGGCGTCGTTACATTCTGGGGCCCGGATCTCGTTGGACGTCCTCCCATCGCGCTGGGAACGGGCGCCGCGATCCTCGCTGCCGCCATCGTGCTCGTGACGGCACGCGCCATTGCCGCCGCCGGGGCTTTTCGGACCGACCGCTGGGTGGCGACAGCCACCATCGCCATCGTGATGGGCGTGCTGATCTTCGTCTTCTTTCCGGTGGCGAAGGTGCTGCTGAGCGCCTTCGTCGACCGGGCAGGGGCCTTTTCTCCGGGCCTCGCATGGAGCCGCCTCACGGCCGGGGATACCTGGTCGGTGGACTGCCTCTACAGCGAACGCGGTTGCGGCGTCGTCTTCAACACGGTGCTGCTCGGAATCCTGACGGGCGGGCTGGCCACAGTCCTCGGCCTCGCATTCGCCCTTATCGCCCAGCGCGGCGGCCTGCGTTCGACCCGCATCTTCGACGCGCTGTCGATCCTGCCGATCATCACCCCGCCTTTCGTGATCGCACTGGCGCTGGTGGTGCTCTTCGGTCGCACCGGCATCGTGACGACCGCGCTCGACACCTGGTTCGGCATCCCGCGTTCGCGCTGGATCTACGGACTTCCCGGTGTTCTCATCTCGCAGGTCCTGAGCCAGACACCTCTGTCCTACCTGATCCTGCGCGGCGCGCTTCAGGCGATCTCGCCTTCGCTGGAGGAGGCAACCCAGACCCTGCGGGCGACACCGTGGCGGACCTTCTCGACCGTGACATGGCCGCTCCTGCGCCCGGCCGTCGCGGCGTCCTTTCTCCTGGGCTTTGTCGAGAGCCTCGCCGATTTCGGCAACCCGCTCGTGCTGGGTGGCTCCTACGAGGTCCTGTCGACCAAGATCTTCTTTGCCGTCGCCGGCGCGCAGCATGATCCCGGCCGCGCGGCGGCTTTGGCGATCATCCTGCTCGTCCTGACGCTCTCCGCCTTCTGGCTGCAGATGGTCTGGCTCGGCAACAAGTCCTACGTGACGGTAACAGGGAAGGGCGATTCCGGCCTTCCGCCGCCCCTGCCGCGCGCGGTCAAGGCAGCCTGCCTCGCCACCGTCGTTCCGTGGCTGGTTCTCACGCTCGTCGTCTACGGGATCATTCTGGTCGGCGGCTTCGTCAGGGATATCGGCCGGGGCAACATGACGCCGACGCTGACCCACTTCGCGACCGGCTTTGCCGTCGAATGGGGGCCGCATGGATTGTTCTGGTCCGGCTCGGCCTGGGATTCGTTCTTCATCACCGTGGGCGTGGCCGCAATCGCCGCGCCAATCACCGCTCTGATCGGCCTGACGACGGCCTATGTGCTCTCGCGCCACGAATTCGCGGGCAAGCGCAGCTTCGAGTTCCTGACGATGCTGTCCTTCGCCATCCCGGGCACCGTGATCGGCGTCGCTTATATCGTCGCCTTCAATGTGCCTCCGATCGAGATCACCGGGACAGGGCTGATCCTGATCATCTGCTTTGTCTTCCGCAACATGCCGGTGGGCGTGCGGGCCGGGATCGCCGCGCTGTCGCAGATCGACCGGTCACTCGACGAAGCGTCGATGACGCTGGGCGCCAGCACCGGGACAACCGTGCGACGCATTACGCTGCCGCTGCTCAAGCCGGCCATCATCGCGACGCTCGTCTTTTCCTTTGTCCACGCCATGACGGCCGTCAGCGCAATCGTGTTCCTCGTCACGGCCCGTTACAACATGGCGACCGCCTATATCGTCAATCGGGTCGAGGCTGGGGAATATGCGCTCGCCATCGCCTATTCGTCGCTGCTCATCGTCTTCATGCTGATCGTCGTGGTCGGGATTCAGCTGCTGGTCGGCGAGCGCAGACTGGGGCGCCGACGACCTGAGGGCAAAACCGCACCGGTTGCGCCTGCCTAAACTATAGGCACGTGCTTTTTCGCACAGATAAGCACGCTATTTGGCACTGGAGGACGGAAGAACGTTTCACTAGCATTTTGTTGGGGGAACCGGATGCCAGATCGTCGGCATCGGGGTTCGTCAGCAAGTCTTTGCTCGCCGGAGGGAGACCGGCCGCCAGACTGACTGACTGATGGGCACGCGCGCGACGCCTCGAGAGAGACGCCGGGCGTGCCGTTGGGGCCGTCGCGCACAGTCTGGTTGGCCGCATCGCGTTTGTGCGCGATGCCGATTCCGGATTCGTCGACCTCAACATCAGCGCAGCTGAGGTCGACGTGCCCCTTTACCGGACAACACAGAAACTTGAGGACGCCCTCCGCTGGATGCCGGAGCGGATCACGCGGCATCAGTTCGAAGAAGCTGTGTCGATATGGTCGCCCGTTTCGATCATGTGTTCCGAATGGCCTGGACTGACCTCATCCAGATCCGTCCCCGTCATCGGACGATGCGCGCTCGCTCATTATGTCCGCGAGATTTTTCGTCATCTGGAGCCACGCAACGGCCAGTTCCACCGTTTCGAGGAACTCGATGACGGCAGGCTGGCATTTTGCTGGAGCATGGAGGTCGAAAACAGGGGCACGGGGCGGGCCGGGATCATGATACGACGCGACCTGATATCCGTGATGGACGGGGCTGTCGCATCCCTTGTCGTCGGCGGAAACCTGCAAATACTCAGCGAGCTGTACGAGCGCGATTGAGGCATGTCGGACTAATCCGGCTCATGCACTGCGCAGGCGAAGGCGTTCGCCGGGCCAATGCTGCCCGATGCGCCCGACGAAAACGACGGTTCTCGCTCTTGGCGTTCTGCAGTACCCTTTATGGCGACAAGCACGACGGGAGGCCGGCTTGGCCAGTTACTCCGACAGATCGGATCCGGGCGACCAGGCTGTGATGAACTGGGTCGTGGCGGGCCTGTCGACTGCCGGCGCCATCTGGGTCGGATGGATGCTTGGCTGGCCCTGGATCTTTGACATGGACCACCCGGATTTCAATCCGGTGATCCTGCTGGAGGGCCTGCTGATCGGGGTTTCGGCATGGCACACCGTCAAGGCGCTGCGCTGGCGGGCACGCTCCAGGGCCTTTGGCGCCATCGACCTTGAGATCAACGGGCTCACGCCAGTGCCACTGGGCAGCCAGTTGTCGGGCGTCCTGCGCCTGGGCCGTCCGGTGCAGCCCGCAGATGACTGGACGCTGAAACTGACCTGCTTCGACATCCACGAGACGCGCGACACACGAGACACGTCGACCTCACCCTATCGGCAGGACGCTTATCCGGTCTGGAGCGCCACCATTACGCTGCCCGCAGACACCGACACTGGAAGGGGTCTTCCCTTCCATTTCCAGTTGCCCGCTTCGGTGGGTCCAAAGCCCGTGAAGCCGCTGGAACGGACAAACGCCTATTTCCGCTTCACCGCCTCGGTGAACATCCCCGGATTGAAGCGCGTGGTCAGCCACAATGCCCCGCCCGTGGC
>JBIPLL010000240.1:0-5093 GCA_044368425.1 Beijerinckiaceae bacterium | reverse complement strand
CTTGTGGGTGCGGCGTCCGTTCTGTTCTCGCTCGTGCTTGGCGTGACGCTGGGTCTGGTCGCCGGCTATGTCGGCGGGCGGATCGATGCCGTCATCATGCGAGTCGCCGATATCCAGCTCTCCTTTCCCGCCATCCTCGTCGCACTCCTCGTCTTCGGCGTGGCGCGCGGCCTCATTCCGCCGGCCTTGCAGGAACAGCTCACCTTCCTCGTGATGATCGTCGCGATCGGGCTTGCCAACTGGGCGCAATATGCCCGCACCGTGCGCGCCTCGACCCTGATCGAGAAGCACAAGGATTATGTCGAGGCCGCCCGCGTCATTGGCGTGCGCCCGCTCCCGGTGATGTTGCGTCACGTCCTGCCCAATGTGTCAGGACCGGTCCTCGTTATCGCCACGATCAACCTGGCGCTCGCCATTCTCGAGGAGGCGACCCTGTCCTTCCTCGGCGTCGGCATGCCGCCGACCCAGCCCTCGCTCGGCACCTTGATCCGCTTTGGCCAGCAATTCCTGTTCTCCGGGGAATGGTGGATCCTGCTTTATCCCGCGCTCGCCCTCATTCTGATCGCCCTGTCGATCAATCTTCTGGGCGACTGGTTGCGCGACGCTCTCAACCCCCGCCTGCGGTGAGGTATCCATGACCCCGGTCCTGTCCGTACGCGATCTGGAAGTCGAATTCGTCACGCGGCGCGGCGTGCTCAAGGCGATTGACCGCATCTCCTTCGACATCGCGCGTGGAGAGGTTCTGGGCGTCGTGGGCGAATCCGGCGCGGGCAAGTCGGTGACGGGCTCGGCGGTCATTGGCTTGATCGAGCCACCCGGCCGCATTTCCGGCGGGCAGGTCCTGCTCGCGGGCGAGCGCATCGACAACCTGAAGCCCGAAGCGCTGCGCCGCATCCGCGGCAAGCGCATCGGCATGATCTTCCAGGACCCGCTGACGAGCCTGAACCCGCTCTATCGGGTCGGCGAGCAGCTCGTCGAGACGATCCTGACCCATACCGAGCTGTCCCCGGCCAAGGCGCGGGACCGGGCCATCGCGCTTCTCGCGGAGGTCGGCATTCCGGCACCCGAGCGGCGCATCGACGGCTATCCGCACGAGTTTTCCGGCGGTATGCGCCAGCGCGTGGTGATTGCCCTCGCGCTCTGCGCGGAGCCCGAGCTGATCATCGCCGACGAGCCGACGACCGCGCTCGACGTCTCGGTCCAGGCGCAGATCATCACGCTTCTCAAGAAGCTCTGCCGCGACCACGGGACCGCGGTCATGCTCGTCACCCACGATATGGGCGTCATCGCCGAGACCGCCGATCGCGTGGCGGTGATGTATGCCGGGCGCATCGCCGAGATCGGCCCCGTCGGCGACGTCGTGAAGCGTCCGCTCCACCCCTATGCCCGCGGCCTCATGGGCGCGATCCCGACCCTCGACAGCCACGCCCAGCGCCTCGTCCAGATTCCGGGCTCGATGCCGCGCCTGTCGGCCGTCCCGCCCGGCTGCGCCTTCAATCCGCGCTGCGCCCATGCCTTCGCGCCCTGCCGCGAGATCAGGCCCGATCCGCTGGAGCCCGTGCCGGGACGGCGCGTGGCCTGCCACCTCTATGACCCGGCCTTGCGCCACCTTTCGCCGGAAGCCGGCCCGCTGGAGACCGCATCATGAGCCAGCCGGAGATGAATTCGATCGGGAGCGAGACCCTGGCGGGCGAGGGCGAGGCCTTCGTGACCGTGCGCGACCTGCGCAAGGTCTTCGACGTGTCGAAGCCCTGGCTGTCACGCGTCATCGAGCGCGCCCCCCGCCAGCTCCTCAAGGCGGTGGATGGCGTCTCGTTCGATATCCGCAAGGGCGAGACCTTTGCGCTGGTCGGTGAGTCGGGCTCCGGCAAGTCCACGGTCGCGCGCATGGTGGTTGGCCTCCTGCCGCCCACGGCCGGCGAGATCCGCATCGAAGGCGTCTCGATGACGGCTGCCTCCGAAGCGCAGGCCCGCACGCGCCTGCGCCGCCGCATCCAGATGATCTTCCAGGACCCCTATGCGAGCCTCAACCCGCGCTGGCGGGTCGACCGCATCGTGGCGGAGCCCATCCGCGCGTTCCGGCTGATCGAGGGCGAGGCCGCGATCCGCGAGCGCGTCGGGGAACTCCTGACCTTTGTCGGCCTGCATCCCGACGATGGGCGCAAATATCCGCACGAATTTTCGGGCGGCCAGCGCCAGCGCATCGCGATCGCCCGCGCGCTGGCCTCCAATGCGGAGTTCATCGTCTGCGACGAGCCGACCTCCGCCCTCGATGTCTCCGTTCAGGCGCAGATCCTCAACCTGATGCGCGACCTGCAGGAGCGGCTGGGGCTGACCTATCTTTTCATCAGCCACAATCTGGCGGTCGTGCGCCACATGGCGACGCGCATCGGCGTCATGTATCTGGGCCGCATCGTCGAGATCGCGCCCGCTGCCGACCTGTTCTCCCGCCCGCGCCATCCCTATACGCGCATGCTGCTCGATGCCGTGCCCGATCTCGCCATGTCGGGCCGCCCGCGCATTCCGGTGGGCGGAGAGATCCCCAACCCGATCAACCCGCCTTCGGGCTGCACCTTCCATCCCCGCTGCCCGCTCGTGAACGAACGCTGCCGCCGCGAAAGCCCAGCTTTCGTCAAGGGCGTGGCCTGTCACGCGGTCGAGGAAGGCCGGATATCGGCGATGCCCGCCGTGGTACCTTCCGCAACCGGCTGAGGACGCGGAACGGGCGGGCGGAACGGGCGGGAAGGTGTTCGTGACTGGCCGTTGATGCTTGGGCAGGTGGCTGGTGGTGCCGCTACCGGTCGTTGGCGGGCTTTGGCCCGCTGCGCGCCTTGGGGCGAGCCGTCCTGAACTGGCCGCGCTCCGCCGCCACGAAGGCGAGCGCCACGAGCGTGAGCGTCGTCACCCACCATGCCTGGCTGCCGCCCAGTCCAACCGCCGACAGGGCGAAGGCGGTTGTCAGGCTCGCGATCTTGGCCGGCATCAGCGGTCCGCCGGCCTGTCCGACCCTGCGCGCGGTCCAGTAGAGCGCCGCCGCCAGCGCACAGGCGCCCACCAGACCCAGGTCATACCAGATCTCGAACAGGAGGCTCGTCGGCCGCTCGACCGGAAGGATGCCGACAAAACGGCCGCGGAAGGCGGCATCGAGCCCCTGCCCCGTGACCAGCCGGAACGGCTCGATGCGCACGACATCGGCCCAGACCCGGATCGACAGCGTCGCCGGATCAAGCACGCCGAAGATGGATTTGGTCGCTGGTCGCAGGAGGAAGGGCAGGGCAGGCGCAATCAGGATCAGCCCGGCCAGGATCATGCCGATCACGCCGGGGCCCTCGCGCCGCCGCAAGGCCGCAATGCCGAAAGCAAGGCCGCCCAGCAGAATGACGAGGCCGAGCACCCGCGAGGGGCCGATCAGCGCGGCGGCGAAGGCCCCGGCCGCAAGCACCAGCGCCTCGATCATGCGTCCGCGCGACATCAGCCAGCCGATGGCGGGCCACAGGAAGACGGCGAGAATGACGAGCCCGCGCTCGAGGCTGCCGCCGTCGTCATCGGCTCCGAAATCCCCGTCGAGCAGTCCGGAAAAGGACAGGCCGAGCGCAAACAGCACAGCCGCGCCGGTGCCAACCGTCATCAGGTAGAGATTGGACGAGCGCATCCGCTCGGGCAGCACAGCCGCGCCGATCACCGCCATGGCTCCCGCGCCTGCGAGATTCATCAGCTTCTCGGTTGCCGACGGCACGAAGGGTGTCCAGGCGAGTGACAGGGCCGCCCAGCCCGCAAGCACCAGCGCGGCGATCCCTTCGGGACGCGTCAGGATACGACGCAATGTCGGCAGGAAAGGCGGGCTCGCGCCGTCGATGATCGACGCGATCACGAGCAGCGCCACGCCCAGCGGCGCCAGGACGACCGCCGCGCGCCGCGAGACGAGGCCCGCGACAGGCACGGCCAGAACCAGCATGGCAAAGCCGAAGCGGCGCAGGAGCGCAGCCGCATCCTCGGCGGGGTCGAGGCGCGGGATTTCGGGCGGATGGGGGCGCAAGTGGCTCTTCATGATGGGACACGCCACGGGCCGGCCGTCTCGCGGGCGCGTCCGTGACGCGTCCGGGATGAGGCTCTGGACCGGCGGCACGCAGCTCCGGCCGGGTGAACAGGAAACCGCGCCTGTTCGCGCGGGTGAACTGTTGCGACACTAGAGCACGGCAACGGCCGGCGCTGTAGGTGCAGCGCAACAGTTCCGTTCAAAAACCCGAATGAATCGAACGGACTTCGCGCCACATTGCGCGTCCCGGCCGGGTTTGTCGCCTCTGGTTGCGACGAGCGGTCTTTGCTAGGACAAGCAGATGGAAAAGGCGCCTTCCGATCTGCCGCTGGCCGCCGTGCTCTATGGCGTGGCCGATAATGTCGACGAGGTGATGGCACAGGCTGCCTCCGCCCTGCAGGCGCACGGCCTGCGTCTGGCGGGCGTGGTGCAGCACAATCGCGGCTCCTGCGCGCAGGATGACGGTGCCATGCTGCTCGAGGATCTGGCGACCGGCGCCATCATCCCGATCTCCGATCCGAATGTCCCTGCCAATGCCGGCTGCCGGCTGGATCCGGCCGGTCTGGCGCGCGGCGCCGCCAGCGTCGCCCGTGCGCTCGAAGGCATGCCCGACCTGCTGGTCATCAACAAGTTCGGCAAGCGCGAGGCTCATGGCCGGGGCTTGCGCGATGAGATCGGCGAGGCGCTCGGGCGCGGGATTCCCGTCCTGACGGCTGTGCGCGACAACATGCGCGCCGCGTGGTCCGAATTTGCCGGCGACCAGTGGACGCCGCTTCCGCCCGATCCGGAGGCGATCGTCGCCTGGTGCCTTGCCCGTTGCCCGGCCGCGCCCCAGTTGGGCGTGCAACCACTGCCCGCGTCTGAAACGGCGACCTCCGCCATTCGGGACTGACGGGCAGCTCAGGTCATCAGAAATGACAGCGGAGGCAGGGTGATGCAAGAAGCCGCGACCGAGACCGCGACGGCCCCGCCGGCTGACGGCGACTTCTACGCGGTTCGCCCCGATCCGCTCGATCCCAGGCTCAGCGTCGCCGTCACGGGCATCGACCAGACGGGG
>JBIPLL010000589.1:0-5095 GCA_044368425.1 Beijerinckiaceae bacterium | reverse complement strand
GTGACTTTGTGTTCGGTTTGATTTTTTGAGCTATGACTGAGGCGGCTTTTTTTGTTGATTTGGAGACGGGGGAGATCCGGTCTAAGGTGGTGCGTAGTGTGGCGCCTTCGATCCGGGTGCGGTTCAATACGTTTCTCAAGTGCGTGATCGGGTTTGTGCGGGATGAGGTGGCGGAGGCGCTGGCGGATGGGACGGGGGTGACGCTGGTGGTGAAGCCGGCGCTGGGGCATACGGAGGCGGCGGTGGCGCTGGATGTGACGGCGACGGTGACGGGGACGGGGACGGCGCGACGGTATGAGATGCAGGCGCTGGTGACGGGGGATGCGCTGAGTGATCTTCTCAATGGGCTGGATGAGGCGGTGTTTTCGCTTCAGGTGGCTTGGGGGACTGAGGGGGCGGCGGGGTATGGGATCAGTGAGCCGCTGGAGGTGGTGATCGTGAATGCGTATGTGCGGCCGGGGGATGAGATTCCGGATCCGACGGGGGATGCGGCGTGGGAGCTGCTGAAGGATACTTTTCCGCAGGCGACGCCGGATGAGGTGGAGAGGACTTTGGAGTTTGATGTGGGTGGCGGCGGCGGCGACTTCCTCCCACTCGCTGGCGGAACGATGGACGAGAATGCGGAGATTGTTTTTGAGAATTTTTCGAAGATTCGGGAAACTCCAAATGGTTGCGGCATCGAGCAAGTCTGCTCCAACGACTACATCCACCGCTGGCAAAGCGGAACTCTTTACATCACTGAGCAAGGCCCAAACTATCTAATTCGGGTGGCGATGTTTGGCCTCACCTCTGCCCCGGGTGCATGGGCCG
Source organism: Beijerinckiaceae bacterium (assembly GCA_044368425.1). Lineage (GTDB taxonomy): Bacteria > Pseudomonadota > Alphaproteobacteria > Rhizobiales > Beijerinckiaceae > JBIPLL01. The sequence continues at coordinate 4,285 of JBIPLL010000589.1, read as the reverse complement.
ACGAAACCCTTGGTTACAAGGTTGGCTCACGATACATTTTGGATGACGGCACAACTTACATTTGCACAGACGCTACGGCAACGGCGGCGGGTTGGGACTTGGTTCCGGTAGTCGGAGTATCAGCGGCAGATGATGTTACGGCTAGCAGCACGCTGGCGGTCAACACTCGCGGGATTGTGGATGTCTCAGGAGCAACTGCTGTGGAACTTACTCTTCCAACAGGTGCCACCAACGATGTGATTGAGCGTAGGATTCAGATCGCGGCTGGCGCGAGTCTAACCCTGACCATCGTCTCAGGTGCCACAACTCTGTTCACTTACGTTGCAGACGGTGATGAAGCCGTGGGATGGTTCCAGTTTACCAAGCACTCAAGCGGGTGGAAGGCGACAGGTCTGAACCTGATCGGTGTCAATACAACTGGTGGGGGTAGCGGGCTACCTGCGAGCGTCACCTTTGCGTTCGATGCACGGTTGCTCACTCTGGCCGACGCTACCGAGATTGACGATACGACAAACATCTGGAATGCGGATGTGGGTAGCTACTCCGCTGGGCAATCGGATAGCACTCGTCGTCCAGTTGTTGCTATCAACTCCTCTGAAAGCGGGACGGAGCGCACTGTTGTGTTTGATGCGGATACAGGGGAAGAGGATGTGTTGATTCTCTCAACAGCACCATCACTTTCCGGCCCATTTTCCCTGTTTTTCAAAATCAAAACAGGGACGATTGCAGGACTGCTTGCGGTAGATGACCCCCCAACAGCATTCATTCTTGGTCTTGATGTAGAGGGTTCAGGATTCAAGATGCTGTTCGGCAGTGGTGGCACATTAGTTCAAAGCACGGAAGCTCCCACGCTAGCAGATAGCAACTTCCACATTCTTGAAGTGCATCGCGATGGAGCAGACTTGGTGGAGTGGTTTGTTGACGATGTTGCTTACGGGTCTGACACGAACGCTGAAACCATTTCGTTCGACGCAATTTGCAACTCACTCGTCGGGAATTTGGAGTGCGTGGTGTTTTGTGACACCCGTGTTTCTGCTGGGGATCGAACGGATATTCTTAACTACCTCGCATGAGTTATACCACTTTCCAATTTGAAGCATTGAGCGGGTGGGAATTTCGTTCTACTTCGCTGGAGAGTGTCGCTATGTTCTCTAATGGTTTTACCATGCAGCCCACGCCGATTGTGGAGTTGAGCACAGGCACAAGGGCTGGTCAGTTGCAGGAGTTCATCGCGCTTGATGACCCCAATGATCAAGATGCGTTGATCGCATACTACTCGGCATGGAGTAACGGGGCAGGTGATGATACGGCGATATGGAGATGCGTTGGGACAAAGGCAACGCCCAACGTGTGGACTGATCACACTGAGGTTCTGACGGCAAATGACGCAGGCATGGATTATGTTCGACTTGGTGCAGTTACTTGTGACGGCTCCACATATCGGTTCTTTCTTAGTGGTGGGGCAGATGGGGTGTATCGGGTCAACTCGGCAGACGGAATCGACCTTTCAGCAACGCCAGTGTCAGTCCTTACTCAAGCGGGGCAGGGGGCAACGGAAGCGGGGGCAGTATCGCTTTTTGCGGCTATCATTTTGGATGGGGTGCATTGGGGCGTCTATACAGTCAACTCAGCATCACCCTCTGCCGAGTATCGTCTCGCAACATCCGCTACGGGGGACACTTGGACAAAAACGGATGACACCGTTCTGACGCCCTCTGGAAGTGGCGCGGATAGTGGGGGGTTTGAATGGCACTTTCTGAATGTGGTTGGGTCTGATCTAGTAATGTCCTACGAGTCTTGGAATGGGGTGGATGCTTGGACGGCAAACATAGCGTATGCACCTTTGACTGGGTTCACGGTGACTTGGACAAAACTCGCCTCTCCTGTGCTAGTTGCAGATCCGGCAAGCACGTTTGCTCAGGTCAATGTGGCTACTCCATCGTTTAGAAAGATTGGCGCGATTTGGTATATGTTTTTCCAAGGTGTCAACGAAGTTTCTGGGATGCCAACTGGAAACGGTGGGCCGTGGAAAATTGGTATCTCAACTTTGAATCCATAGCCATGATCCACGCCATCCAAGTCTCGTTCGTGATCGCTGCCGCTGTGATGCTGGCGGCATGCTCGCATTTGCGAGCGGCACGGCAGCGTATTGAATTGCGGGGTATTGAGGAGGATTGGGGGGTGGCGAAGCGGGAGCGGATTTTGGAGAAGAAGAGGCTTTGGGAGGAGTCGATTTATGGACGTTGAGGAGCTTTTGAATCGACCTGTGGCGCCGGAGATTTCGGAGGCGGTGTGGGCGGCGGCGGATGCACAGAAGGAGCGGCGGCTGCGGGAGATGCCGATGGAGCTGCGGGGGGAGTTTCGGTGGAGCATCGCGGCGGGTTTCCAGTGGTTTCCGGAGTCGAGTGAGGAGGGGGACAGGCTGGTGGAGCGGTTGAAGGGGATGCCGTGGGAGGCCGGGGTGGAAGTGAGGGTGACGCTATGAGGCTGAGCTTTGAGGCGTGGCTGAAGGTGCATGGTGCGGTGGCTGAGGCGGAGTGGTTTCGGGGTGGGTGCCAGGGGACGAAGGGGAAGTATCTGGCGGCGGCGTATCGGGTCTATTGGCTGGAGTGGGAGGAGGATCGGGAGGTGGTGCAGGTGTTTGCGGTGGTGGCGCTTTTGGTGTGCGTGGGGCTGGATTTTTGGCCGAGGATTTTCCGGTGGGTGATCGGGTGGTTTGAGCCTTTGACAGCGGGGGTAGGGGGATGAGTATTGACGACGGTGAGCAACGTATCACGCTAGGCACGATCCATGCGGCGGCGTTCAAACTTCTGATCTGGATGGGGATCATCGGGGGGCCGACTTTTGCGGCGGCGATGTGGCATGCTTCATTCAAACTCAACGAGCATGATTGGCGGATTTCGGCGCTGGAGAAGTCGGCGCATCGGGGGTCGGGGAATATTTCAGGGGCTTCGATCAATGTGGGAAAGGCGGGGGATAAGGTGGCGGAGAGTGGGCGGGAGTATTTGACGGTGGCGGAGGTGGCGGTGCGGGAGGGGAAGGATGAGCGGACGATCACGCTGTGGATCGAGGGTGGGCGGATCGAGCCGGTGCCGAGGAAGGTGGGGAAGGCGTGGGTGATTGCGGAAGATTACCGTATTTTGCCGCAGGTTTCGGTCAATTTCCGTGAGGGGGGTGGGTCGTGAGTTTTCCAGATTTTGTCTCTCCAAAAAAGAGATTCCAAAAAACAACAATCAAGGCTGATGCGATTATGAAAAACAGTGTGCTTTTATTTCTTACCACTTCGAAGGGGTGGATCATTCGGCAGGCGCTGAAATACTCGGGGATGGGTTTGGTGTCGCTGGGGGCGTGGGTCAATGCGAAGGCGTTGGCGCTGGGTCTGCCGGTGGATCAGGTGCAGGCGGTGATGACGCCTTTCCATGCGTTCGCTTCGGCGGCGGTGGTGCTGCTGGTGGAGGTGGCGCTTTCGTTCTTGGCACGGAAGAATCCGTGACTGAGCGTTTCTTTTGGGAAAGGAAAAGGCAGCGGGTGAAGCGTAGGCTTTATCTGGCTGCCTTGTTTTTGGTGGGGGTGGGGGTGTGTGTGTTTTTGGCGTGGGTGGTGGGGCGGTGGGTGTGAGGTTTGACAGGTGGCGGGGGGTATGACGGAGACGGGTTTTCTGAATATGCTGTTGCGTGAGGCGGGGCGTTTTGTGGGGCTGCGGGAAACGGTTTCGAATCGAGCCTGGGACAAGCCGTCAACGGCGGGATCTGATAAGGCGCTGAGTGATGAGTTGCGCGGGTTGATGCGTCCGGCGCCGTGGGAGGATGGGTGGGCTTACTGCGCGGCGTTTACTGAGGGGATGGTGGTGGTGGCTTTGAGGAGGCTGGGGATGGGTGAGAAGGAGATCGCGCGGTTTGCGAAGCTGCACGGGCCGCATGTGATGTCGAATGTGCGGGCGTTTAGGGCGGCGGGGTTGTTGTCTCAGGTGCCTGTGCCTGGGGCGCTGTGGTTGGCGCAGCATGGGACTTCAGACAGGGGACACGAGGGGATCGTGGTGGGTTGCGATGATGGGCGGATGGCGACGATCGAGGCCAATACGAGCGCGGGGGCGGATGTGCCTGCGAAGGAGAGAGAGGGCGACTGGATCACGAATCGAGTGCGGAATCCAAAGTCTAACGGGATTTTGATGACTCGTGGCTTTGTGACGCCTGCGGCGATTTTGAAGCTGGTGATGGGGAGTTGATCAGCGGCGGCGGCGTGGGAGGCGTGTGCGGCGGGGCTGGGGCGCTTTGAGGGGTGGCGG
>JBIPLL010000239.1:0-5095 GCA_044368425.1 Beijerinckiaceae bacterium | reverse complement strand
CGACCGCATCGTCGATCGTGGTCCCCAGCCGCTCATATTGCCCGACGCCGCGCACCGCGACGAGTTGGGTATGTCCGCCCGAGACGAGCAGCAACAGGAAGGGAAAGCCGACGCCGTCAGTCAGGCGCGCGGTCAGCGCATGGGCTTCCAGGTGGTTGACGCCGATCAGCGGCTTGCCGGTGACGAGCGAGAGCGTCTTGGCGGCGGTCAGCCCGATCATCACGCCGCCGATGAGTCCCGGCCCCGCTGCGACCGCGATCCCGTCCAGCTCGCGGAAGCTGACGCCGGCCTTCTTCATGGCCCGCGCCACGATGAGATCGAGCGCCTCGACATGGGCGCGTGCCGCGATCTCGGGCACCACGCCGCCATAGGCCGCGTGCTGTGCGATCTGGCTCAGCACCTCGTTGGCGAGGATTTCCCCGCGGCCGTCAGGTCCGCGCCTGACGACAGCCGCAGCCGTCTCGTCGCAGGTCGTTTCGATGCCCAGGACCAGCATGACTTGCGCTTTTCTCGCGGCACGTGACGTGCGAATGGCTCGATGGACGAATGCAGGACGCTATCAAGCCGCGCCCGCGCCTCCTATAGTCCGCGGAATCGACCGCTGGCAATCGAGGCGGTGTCATCTGCACCACTGAACAGGTGAAGATCGGCACGGGCCGGGAATATCGGGACGCAAATGAACGCAGCGATGCATGGACAGGCCGGCATGAAACGGGCCGATGCGAGGCTCGTCATCGGGACGCGCGGCAGCCCGCTGGCGCTCGCGCAGGCATACGAGACGCAACGGCGCCTGGCCGCCGCGACGGGCCTCGCACCGGACGCCTTCCCGCTCGAGGTCATCACGACGACCGGTGATGCGATCACCGACCGGGCGCTTTCGGAGGCGGGCGGCAAGGGCCTGTTCACCAAGGAGATCGATGCCGCCCAGCTCGCGGGCCGTGTCGCCATCGCCGTCCATTCCGCCAAGGACCTGCCGACAGCCCTGCCGCCCGGCCTTGTCATTGCCGGGTTCCTGCCGCGCGAGGATGTGCGCGACGCCTTTATCGGCGGGGTTGCGGCGCGGTTCGAGGATCTTCCATCCGGGGCTGTCGTGGGCAGCGCCTCGCTGCGCCGGCAGGCCCTCATGCGCCGGCTGCGCCCCGATATCGAGGTGTCGCTCCTGCGCGGCAATGTCGGCACGCGGCTCGCCCGGGTCGCTCAGGGCGATTTCGCGGGGACGCTGCTGGCTCTGGCCGGGCTGAAGCGGCTGGGGCTCGAGGCGCGCGCCACGCAGGTGCTCGACATCGACACGTTCCTGCCTGCGGTCGGCCAGGGTGCCATCGCGCTCGTGACGCGGGAGGATGACGACACCACGCGTGCGGCGGTCGCGGCCATTGCCTGCCCGACGACAGGCGCGGCGGTGACACTGGAACGCGCCTTCCTCACCGTCCTCGACGGCTCCTGCCGCACGCCCATCGCCGGCCATGCGCGGCTGGTGAACGGCGCGCTGCGCTTCCGGGGCCTCGTCCTCTCGCCCGACGGGCGACAGGCGGTCGAGGTCGAGCGCCACGGCGCCACGTCCGATGCCGCCCGGCTCGGCGAGGATGCGGGACGCGAGACCGTGGGGCGGATGCCGCCAGGTCTGCTGCCCGGCCTGATCGCGGGTCACAGGCCGGGATGAAAGGTGCCGGGATGACGGGCGTCCGGGTCCTCCTGACGCGTCCGGCGCAAGCCGCCGCGCGCAGTGCCGCCCGGTTGCGCCGCCAGGGCATCGCGGTCCTGAGCGTCCCGCTGTCGCGCATCGTCCCGACACAGGAGCCCTGCCCGGCCGGCCCCTTCGACGCCGTCGCCGTGACGAGCGCGGCCGCCCTGCCGGCTTTGTCGAATGCGGGGCTTCCGGCAGATATCCCGGTCTTTGCCGTCGGAGCGACGACATCCGCCGCGGCCCACAAGGCCGGCTTCACCCATGTCGTCACTGGCCCGGGCGAGGCGCGCGGCCTTGCCGCCACGATCTCCCGCGCATGGCCTGCCGGCTCGCGCGTGCTGATGGTTCTGGCGCGCGATCACAAGCCGCACTTGCCGGATGGCCTTGCGGCTGCAGGGCTTCGCGCAACGGTCTGGCTTGCCTACGGTGCGCAGCCGGCGACGCGACTTCCGCCCCGCCTCGTGCGGGCACTTTCCGACGGCTCGCTGACCCATGCCCTGCATTATTCCCGGCGCAGCGCCGCCATCCTGCGCGCCCTGGCGCGCGATGCCGGTTGCGAGCGCGATCTGATCCGCCTGCGCCATCTGTGCCTTTCGGCCGATGTCGCACAGGCGCTGGACGGTCTCGACGTCACGGTTGCCGACAGCCCCACCGAAGACGGCCTGCTGGCCTGCATGCGCCGGGCCGGCACGACCGGAGCAGCCCCACAAAGGATATGACGCCCGCTCCCTGACAAAATGGCGGCTGCGATGTTATGTGACAGGGGAGAGGAGCGATCATGGCTGGTGACGAGACGAAGGCGCCAAGGACCGGGGAAGGCGCACCGGGCGGTCCCGGGAGCGGCGAGGACACGGCTCGCGGCTCCACTGCGGGCGGGCTGTCCCCCGATCCGATCCTGCCTGCCGAGGACGTTTCCTCTGCGTCCGGCCAGACTGCGGATCAGCCGGCTGGTCGTCGGGGACGCAAGGGCCGCGAGCCGCGCGAACCCGTCACGATCGACCTGACCGCACAGCCTCTCGATGACGCTGCCGCCATTGCGACGCCCGCTGCGAAGGCAGCCGAAGTGCCGCCTCCCGAGCCCGAGCCGTCTGCCGCGACGACCGGAACGGGCGACGACGAGCCTGTCCGCAATGCCGAACCTGGCCCGGCTTCGGCGGGCGCCGTGCCGCCGGCCGGGCGGCCGTTCGGCTCCGGGCGTGCCGATGATGCGCCCCGCGATCACGCTACGCCGCCGGCAGGCGATCCGCAGCCGGCCAGGTCAAGGACAGGCGCCTTCGTGGCGACCGGCATTGGCGGTGCTGTCGGCGGCGCGTTGCTTGCGCTCCTGACCATCACGCTCTGGCCGGGCATCATTCCGGGCCACGACCTGATGCAGGCCCGCCTGACCAGTGCCGAACAGGCCGCGCGTGCCGCCGCAACGCAGGATTCGGTGCGTACTCTCCAGCAAAGCGTGACGCAGTCGCGCGAGGCCGACGGCCGCACGCTGCGCGAGACGCAGGCCGCGACCGCGCAGGCGCAGCAGGGCGTGGCCGAACTGCGCCAGACCCTGCGCGATCCGGCTCTGACGGAGCGGATCGACAGGCTGGAGACGGCGCTGGCAAGCCGCGACGGCGCGCCCTCGCCCGCAGCACTCGACATGCTGCGCCGGCTCGATACGCGCATGTCTGCGCTTGAGACCCGCGCCGGGGCGCAGGCCAGTGCCAGCGCCGCCGCGCGCCTCGTTGTCCTGGGTCGTATCCGCGATGCGCTGGCCTCCGGCACTCCTTTTGCCGCCGAGACGAAGGCCCTCGCCTCGCTGGGCCTTGCCGAGCAGGCCGCTGCCCCGCTCGCCCGGATCGCGGGTGGCCCGCCATCGGGCGGCGCGCTGCGGGCGCAGTTTCTCTCTATTCGGCCCGCCTTGCTGGCGCGCGAGGGTGAAGCCGACCTGTGGAGCTGGGCCAAGGGCGCCCTGACGCGCGCCGTCAGCATCCGCCGCGTCGACGATACCGGCGCGACGCCCGAGGCGGTTGCAAACCGCATCGAGACGGCGATCGGGTCCGGACGGATGCGCGAGGCCCGGACGCAATGGGACGCCCTGCCGCAAGCCATTCGCGACCGGACCGGCCCGCCGGGTGCTGCCTTCCTGCAGGCGCTCGATGCGCGCGCACAGGCCGAAGCCACGGTCGAAACCCTGACCGGCGAGGCTTTGGTCGCGCTCGGCCAGCCCCAACCGCGATGAGGTGCCGCCCGTGATCCGCGTCCTGTTCTTCGTCGCGCTCCTGATCCTGCTTGCGCTCGGCGCGCATTGGCTGGCCGACCGGCCCGGCGACGTGATGATCACGTGGCAGGGCTACCGCGTCGAAACCTCGGTTGCCATCGCCGCAGCGGGCGTTCTCGCCTTCGGTGTGGCTGTTGCGCTCGTCTGGTCGATTCTGCGCCTTGTTCTGCGGTTGCCGAGCCTGATCGCCATCGCATCGCGCGACCGGCGACGCGCGCAGGGCTATCAGGCGATATCGCGCGGGATGATCGCCATCGGTGCGGGAGATCCCGTCGTCGCGCGGCGCGAGGCGGCGCAGGCCCGTCGCCAGCTTGGCGCGGCTCCGCTCGCCCTGCTGCTCGAGGCACAGACGGCACAGATCTCCGGCGACGGGAAAGGCGCGGAAGCGGCGTTCAAGGAAATGCTGTCCGAGCCGCAGACGCGTGTCCTTGGCCTGCGCGGGCTCTTCGTCGAGGCGCGCCGGCGTGGTGACGAGGCTGCAGCCATTGCCTATGCGCAGGAGGCGGCGCGTCTTGCGCCCGGCGCCGACTGGGCCACCGAGGCCGCGCTCATCGAGGCCAGCCGGCGCGGCGATTACGCGACTGCGCGCACGCTGGTCGACCGGCGCGCGGGATTGCGGCTCCTGTCGCGCGACGAGGGCAAGCGCGCGCGCGCCGCATTGGCGGCGGCGCAGGCCCGCGACCTCGCGGAGGCGGCCCCCGCCGAGGCGCTTGATCTCGCGCTGGAGGCCGTCAAGCTCAATCCGGGCCTTGTGCCGGCAGCGGCTCTGGCCGGACGCCTCCTGTCGCGGCGCGGCGACCTGCGCAAGGCGATGAAGGTCCTTGAGGCGGCCTGGAAGCTCAACCCGCATCCCGATCTCACCGAGGCCTATCTCGACGTGCGTCCGGGGGATGCGACCCACGACCGGCTTGCACGGGCCCGAACGCTCGAGAAGCTCAAGCCCGGCCATCCCGAGGCGCGGCTTGGCGTGGTGGAGGCGGCCATTGCCGCGCTCGAATTCGGGCAGGCGCGCGAGGCTTTGCGCCCGCTCATGGAGGACCGGCCCACGGCGCGAGTCTATCTTGCCGCAGCCGAACTCGAAGATGCCGAGCACGGCCAGTCCGGGTGCTCACGGGAATGGCTGGCGCGTGCCGCGCGCGCCCCCCGCGATCCCA
>JBIPLL010000238.1:0-5119 GCA_044368425.1 Beijerinckiaceae bacterium | reverse complement strand
GCCTGGGCCACCGCCATGCCGTAACCGGGCACGATGATGACCTTCTGCGCGTTCTTCATGATGTAGGCGGCGTCGTCTGCCGAGCCCGCCTTGTAGGGCTTCTGCTCCACCGTGCCGCCGGCCGCCGCATCTTCCGCGCCGAAGCCGCCGAGGATGACCGAGATGAAGCTCCGGTTCATCGCCTTGCACATGATGTAGGACAGGATCGCGCCCGAGGAGCCGACCAGAGCGCCCGTGATGATCAGCGCGAGATTGCCGAGCGTGAAGCCGATGCCCGCCGCTGCCCAACCCGAATAGGAATTGAGCATCGACACGACGACGGGCATGTCGGCGCCGCCGATCGGGATGATCAGCGTGACGCCGAGAACCAGCGACAGAAGCACGATCAGCCAGAAGACGATGTAGCTTTCGGTCGCCAGGAAGATGCCGATCAGGATCACAATGCCGGCGGCGAGGCCGATATTGATCACATGGCGCTGCGGCAGCAGGATCGGCTTGCCGGACATGCGCCCGTCGAGCTTCAGGAAGGCGATGACCGAGCCCGTGAAGGTGATCGCGCCGATGGCGACGCCGAGCGCCATCTCAAAGAGGCTCGCGGCGGAAATGCCGCCGACCTTGCCGATGCCGAAAGCCTGCGGCGCATAGAGCGCGGCTGCAGCCACCAGCACGGCGGCCATGCCGACGAGCGAATGGAAGGCTGCGACGAGCTGCGGCATCGAGGTCATCGGCACGGGCGGGGCGACGACGAGCGTCGTCACTGCAGCGATGCCCATGCCGATCATGCCGAACAGGTTGCCCTGCCGCGAGGTGACCGGATGGGAGAGACCGCGCAGCGCCAGGATGAACAGGACGCCGGCGACGAGATAGAGGAGGGCGGCAATGTTGGCTGACATCGGCTCAACCCTTCTTCTTGTACATGGCCAGCATGCGCTGGGTGACCATGAAGCCGCCGAAGATGTTCACCGAGGCGAAGACCAGCGCGATGAAGCCGAAGACCTTGGCCCAGAGCGGGCCGTCGCCCATGGCGGGAGCCGCTTCCACGCCGACGGCGAGCAGGGCGCCCACGACGATGACGGAGGAGATCGCGTTCGTCACCGACATCAGCGGCGTATGCAGGGCCGGGGTCACTGACCAGACGACGTAATAGCCGACGAAGACGGCGAGTACGAAGATTGCAAGGCGGAAGACCGTGGGGTCGACCGCGCCGCCCGTGGCGATGCCGGCGACGGCGGCGATCTGGTCGGCATAGGTCTGGGCGGCATCGGCAGCCTGGCGGGCGGCTTCCGCCGCGGCCCGGGCCCGCTCGAGCGCCTGATCGGGTGTGAGTGTCGTCATGATCAGAGCTCCCCGTGCATCACGGCGTTGCCTGCGAAATCTGGGTTTCGGCGACCTTAGGCTGGAAATTCGGGTGGACGACCGTCCCGTCCCGCGTCAGCAGCGTCGCCTTCACGAGCTCGTCGTCCCACTTCACCGCAAGAGCCTTGGCTGACTTGTCGACAAGCGTCTCGACAAAGGAGCTCAGGTTCTTGGCGTAGATGCTCGAGGAGGTGGCCGCGAGGCGACCGGGCACGTTGAGATGGCCGACGATCTTCACGCCATGATGGATATGAACCTCGCCGGGGCGGGCCATCTCGCAATTGCCGCCGCGCTCGACCGCAAGGTCGACGATCACGGAGCCGGCGCGCATGCTCTCGACCATCTCGCGGGTCACCAGCCGGGGCGCAGGGCGGCCGGGAATGAGCGCCGTCGTGATGACGATGTCCTGCCTGGCGATGTGGCCGGCGACGAGTGCGGCCTGTTTCGCCTGGTAGTCCTTCGACATTTCCTTGGCATAGCCGCCGGCCGTCTCGGCGGCCTTGAACTCTTCGTCCTCGACGGCGATGAACTTGGCCCCGAGCGATTCGACCTGTTCCTTGGCGGCGGGGCGGACGTCCGTCGCGGTGACGACGGCCCCCAGTCGCCGCGCGGTCGCGATCGCCTGCAGACCGGCGACGCCTGCGCCCATCACGAAGACCTTGGTGGCAGGGACCGTGCCGGCTGCCGTCATCATCATCGGGAGCGCGCGGCCATATTCGGCGGCGCCGTCGATCACGGCGCGATAGCCGGCGAGGTTGGCCTGCGAGGACAGCACGTCCATGACCTGCGCGCGGGTGATACGGGGCATCAGTTCCATGGAAAAGGCGCTGACGCCGGCTTTCGCCATGGCGGCGAGCGCCGCGTCCTGTCCGTAGGGGTCCATGATGGCGATGACGAGCGCACCGGGCTTCATCGCGGCAAGCTCGGAGGCCGACGGACGGCGCACCTTCAGCACGATATCGGCGCCGGCGAGCGCCTCGGCGGCTCCGGCTGCAATCCTGGCGCCGGCGGCTTCATAATCGGCGTCGATAACGCCCGAACGCAGGCCGGCGCCCGCCTCGACGACGATCTCGGCGCCAAAAGCCAGATATTTCTTGACGGTCTCGGGAGTTGCCGCCACGCGCGGCTCGTTCGGATCCGTTTCTGTGACGACGGCGATGCGCATCGGCGCTCTCCCTTTCGTTCAATCGGTCACGGCCCGGGCCGCGTCGGGTCTTGCCGCGTCTGGTCCTGCCGCGTCAGGTCGGGAATCGGGCTGGTGACGACAAAAGCGGCGGGAAACCTGTTCCCCGCCGCGCGCTCGTCACCGACCTGCATGTGGGATCAAACCAGGAAGATCGCCATCAGAACGAGAATGAGCGCGACCGAAATCGTGCCCCATTTCGTCAGGACGAGGAAGCCATTATAGGTCCGATCGTGCTCGACATAATCCATGGCCGGATGCCCCGATCCGTTGCCATGCGTCTGGCTCCCGGGCTGCGCCATCAAGTCCCCCCAAGGCTCGGCGGAAAATCCCGCCCTCATGGACCGCCTTTACCGCAGTGCACGCGGCGATTCAACGCCTGCGCGCATCGGCGAATGGGCCGGGCCCTCGCCTGTCAATGCTCCAGGCCGGCCAGGTCGAGCGCCTCACCCTGTCTCTTCGTGACGGCCTCGACCGAGAAATTCGCCAGTTCCTCTTCGATGAGCCGGTAGAAATTGAGCTCGGCATTGAGATGAAGGAATGCTCCGCCCAGTCCGATGGCCGCGCGGTCCATGAAGACGAATTCGCGCGGCACGAGAACGGGCCCCTTCTCCTTGAGGGCCTTGTGCACCTCGAAGGCCTGCCTGCGGCCATATTCCGCAGGGGCGACCCCATCCGCGATGGTGCGGACACGGTCGTCGAGCAGCGGGCCGTAGATGAAGCGGGCCCAGATGTTCAGCGTGTCGATGAGCTCGCGGGTCAAACCCTTGAAGCCCCAGATCTCGTAGCCGTGGACGAGACGGGCGTCGTCGTTCTCGAGAAAGCCGCGACGCAGCTCGACCACGCCTTCGACAAAGCGCGCCGGGAAGATTCGGACGCAGCCATAATCGAGCAGGTTGATGCCCTGTGCTGCGCCGTCCTGACGCCAGATCGTGTAATTGCCGAGATGGGGATCGCCGTGGATTACCCCGTGCCGGCTGAAGGGGCGCCACCAGGCGAGGAAGATCGCCCGCCCGATGCGGTTGCGCGTCTCCTGATCGGCCTGTTTGAAATCGAGGAGCGGGGTGCCTTCGAGCCAGTCCATGGTCAGAAGGCGCTTCGTCGACAGGGCGGGGTGCACGGGCGGCACGCGCACTTCCGGGGTGTTCGCCAGCATGTGGGTATAGAGCGCGGCGTGTTTCGCCTCGCGGCGATAGTCGAGTTCCTCGCGGACGCGCGCCCCGATTTCCTTGGCGATCTCGGTCGTATCGATGGCCGGATCGAAGCGGCGATGCACCGCGAAGGCGAAGCCGAGCTGGCGAAGATCGGCCTCGACCGCCGATTCCATGTCCGGATATTGCAGCTTGCAGGCGAGCGGCCGACCGGACAGATCGGTGGCGCGATGGACCTGGCCGAGCGATGCGGCGGCTGCGGGATGCAGGTCGAACGAGCCGAAGCGCTCGCGCCAGTTGCCGCCGAGTTCGGCCATCATGCGCCGCTTGACGAAGGCTGCGCCCATCGGCGGGGCATGCGACTGAAGCTTGCGCAATTCGTCTGCATATTCCGGCGGCAGCACGTCGGGAATGGTGGCGAGCAACTGCGCCACCTTCATGATCGGGCCCTTCAGCCCGCCCAATGCCGCGGTCAGGGCCGCCGCGTGCTCCGCATTGCCCGACGAATTGCGGCCCATGAGCCGCGAGCCGGCGATGCGTGCGGCGACGCCACCCATATTGGCGCCGACGCGGGCATAGCGGGCGGCGCGCGCGGTGAAGCGGTTGCCCTCGCTGTCGGGCGCCGCCTCGGGTGTCTTGCCAGAGCCCGCTACCTTGCCCGAGCCGGAATGACCGCCCGGGACGTCCGAATTGCCGTCAGTCATGCCGATCCTGTCCTGCCGATCCTGTCCTGCCGCGTGAACCAGCAGCCCTGTTCGCCAACTCGTTCGTAAAGCTCGATCTAGAGAGTTTCGTGGCGAAGGCCAGTGCGGGAGCCTGCCGCATGCAGCGTCATCGGGTCACTGCTTGCCTTCATCGGTATCCCTTAACCAAAAAGCCAGCAATTGTTTTCCTGGCCAACTCATTCAGCTGTGTGCCGTAACAGATTGCCAATATCCTCCAGCATAGGAAGCCTCTTCTCGTTCTGCCGGAGGACGTCGTGACCATATTCTTGGATTGGCAACCGAAGCATACAGAGCTTTTCGGGCGGCATACGATCAAGCTCCATCACAGCCTCCCCGAAACAGGCCTGTTTACAGACGAGGCGCTGGCTGAACTGATCGGACGGTATCCGCGCAGTCATTACGACCTCGCCTTCATGGGTCGTCCGGACGAGCCCCGTCATCTGTGGCGCGAGGGGGAGCTTGGCACGGCTTCCGGACATGAGCAGCTCGACGCCATCAAGGCTGGCCGCATGTGGATCAACATGCGCCGCGTGATGGAGGTCGACAAGCGCTATGCCGATCTGCTGGCGCAGATCTTCGCGGAGATGGAAGGCCATGTGCCCGGCCTGAAGACCTTCAAGCACAATCTGGGCATCCTCGTCTCCTCGCCCAAAGCGCAGGTCTATTACCATTGCGACGTTCCCGGGCAATCGCTCTGGCAGATC
>JBIPLL010000237.1:0-5124 GCA_044368425.1 Beijerinckiaceae bacterium | reverse complement strand
AAGATGCGACCAATCATCCGCTCGTGCAGTCGGTGCTCGGCCGCTTTCCGGGCGCCCGCATCGTCGATATTCGCACGCGTCTGGCGCAGGAGCCGGCCGCCCTGCCCGATGCCGGAGATGACACGACAGGCGCAGACCCGCTTGCCGATCCCGACTTGGTGGCCGATATCGTCGAGGATGCGCTCGACGCGTTTTTCGACGAGACCTGACCTGCGGCGCAAGCCGCCAACCCTTCCCTCAGACGGAGAGTGCCATGCGCGACATCATGGGACTGATGAAGCAGGCGCAGGGCCTGCAGCAGAAGATGCAGGATCTCCAGACCGAGCTTGAGACGCTCGAGGTCCAGGGCTCGTCGGGCGGTGGCGCTGTCACCCTGACGATGACGGCGAAAGGCGTGGTCAGGTCGGTCAATATCGACCCGTCCCTGATGGTGCCCGACGAGAAGGAAATCCTTGAGGACCTGATCGTCGCCGCGCTGGCGGACGCACGAGGCCGCGCCGACCGCATCGCGCAGGAGCGCATGCAGGAACTGACCAAGGGCCTGCCGATCCCACCCGGCATGAAGCTGTTCTGAAGCGAAAGCCCCTGACGCGATGAGCACAAGCGCGGGTCCCGAGATCCAGCGACTGATTCAGCTTCTGGCACGCCTGCCCGGCCTTGGTCCGCGCTCGGCGCGCCGCGCCGCGCTCCATCTCATTCGCCGCCGCGACCAGTTGCTCGGGCCACTGGCGGACGCGATGCAACTGGCACATGACCGCATCGCCGAGTGCTCGACCTGCGGCAATCTGGACGTCGGCGACCCTTGCGGCATCTGCACGGACGTCACGCGCGATCCCTCGATCCTGATCGTGGTGGAGGGCGTGGGCGATCTCTGGGCGCTCGAGCGCGCCGGCACTCTGAAGGCCCGCTATCATGTGCTTGGCGGCGTGCTGTCGCCCCTCGACGGTGTCCGCCCTGAGGATCTCAACATTGCCGGCCTTGTCGCGCGGGCGGGCGACCCCGCCATTCGGGAAGTTGTGATCGCGCTCAATGCAACAGTAGACGGCCAGACCACGGCCCATTACATCACCGAACTCCTCGCCCCGACCGGTGTCACGGTCACGCGGCTCGCCCATGGCGTGCCGGTTGGCGGGGAACTCGACTATCTCGACGACGGCACGCTGGCTGCGGCTCTCGCCCAGCGCGGACGCATCTGAACCGTCGCTGACGCAGCCTTTCACGCAGGATTGACCTTCATGCTCAAGCTTCGCCAGGCCCAGAAGATCATCACGGCCGCCCTCGCCATTGCCTCCGACGAGAAGATGAACCCCCTCGCCGTCGTCGTGCTCGACGCGCGCGGCGCGCTGAAGGCCATGGCCGCGCAGGACGGAACAAGCCTGCGTCGCTCGGAGATCGCGTCCGGCAAGGCGCAGGGCGCACTGGCGCTGGGCATCGGCAGCCGGGCCATCGCCAAGGTCGCCGCCGAGCGCCCGCTCTTCATCACCGCAGCGACCCATGCCGTTGGCGGCAATCTCGTTCCGGTGCCCGGCGGCGTCCTGATTCGCGATCGCAAGGGCGAGATCGTGGGCGCCGTCGGCATCTCGGGCGACATTTCGGACAATGACGAAAAGGCGGCGATCGCGGGTATCGAGGCTGCAGGCCTTGCCGCGGATCCCGGCGCCTGATCCTCATTTTCTTTTGAAAGAACCAGCCTCATATATCTGATAAGGCTGAGTTTTGACTGCTTTAATCAACACGCGGAAAGCCCTGGCGGCTTTCCGTCACCCCTTCGGCCTGAACGCCTTGCAGATCGCAGGATCCGTCTCCAGCCATGCTCCGCCGATGAGGTCGAGGCAGTAGGGAACCGCCGGAAAGACAGCATCGAGACATGTCCGGATCGCCGACGGCTTGCCCGGCAGGTTGATGATCAGGCTGCGCCCGCGCGTCCCGGCCTCCTGGCGCGACAGGATCGCAGTCGGAACCTCCTTCAGGCTGACAGACCGCATGAGCTCCCCGAAGCCGGGCAACATGCGCTCGCAGACGGCGATGGTAGCTTCCGGCGTCACGTCGCGCGCAGCAGGTCCCGTCCCGCCGGTCGTCAGGATGAGGCTGCACCCCTCCCGTTCCGCAAGCTCGATCAGCGTTGCCTCGATCAGCGGCTGCTCGTCGGGAATGATTCGGCTGACGCCCCTCCACGGGGTGATCAATATGTCCGAAAGGGCTGCCGCGATGCCCGGCCCCCCCTTATCCTCATAGATTCCCCGGCTTGCGCGATCGGAAACCGTGACAATTCCAATGGGCACCGCATCGTTCATCATGTCGCCTTTCCGTGGCAGCGTCTTGATTCATCGTAAATCACCGGCTGGACTTGCTTGCGGTCCAACCTCCACAGACTCCACACAACTTTTCTGTTGCGCCGCAGCAACGTCTGCTGCCGCACGGTAAACCAAACCTTGAAATGCGAGCATGCATTCGTTGCACCGCGTCCCGCCTCAATGGTAAGGATGTCGCTAACAGCATTTCACCAACTGGTCTGGCGGCGGGCCGAGGGGGTAGCAAACGCGGAGCGAGCGGCTTTGTCGAGTGGCACCACATATACCGGCGGAGCGGGTTCGTCCTTCGTAGGCACCAGCCTGGACGACATCTTCCGGCTGTCCGGCACACCCGCCTCCATCGACGGCGGCCTCGGCTTTGACCGAATCGTTCTGACCGCAAGCTTCGCGTTCAACGCCGGCACGTTGTTTTCAATCGAGGCTTTCGAGGTTCTCGGGCGGGTGACGGCCGACTTTTCGCGCCTGACCGAGGCCGTGACCGTCTCCGCACCAAGTGCCGGCACCAACAGCGTGACGATTCTGGGCGGCTTCGGCGGCGACATCATCACCGGCGGCGCGGGCAACGATTCGCTCGACGGTCGCCAGGGCAATGACATCATCGATGGCGGCGACGGGAACGATTCGATCATCGGCGGCCCCGGCTACGACATCATGTTTGGCGGCAACGGTAATGATTCGCTGACCATGCGCCGGGGCACGGGTCCCGACTACATGGACGGTGGAGCCGGCATCGACCGCGCCTCGATCGACCTCATCAAGGAGGTGGTCGATCTCCGCCTCGACATTTCCAATTCGGACATCGCGCAGCAACTTGGCGACGGAACCACCGTCGTGCGCATCGAGCAGATCTCGATCCTCGGCGGGACCAGCGATGACATCTTCATCGGCGGCAACCTGAACGACACGCTGAACGGCCATGACGGCCAGGACATCCTGCGCGGCAATGGTGGCAGCGACACCATCACCGGCGGAAATGGATATGACATCGCTGTTTTCGGCGGCTTTTCGGGGCAGTATCAGGTCACCCTCCTGCTCAACGGGACAGTCGAGGTGCGGGCGCTGAGCGGCAGCGACGGTGTCGACACGCTGAGCGGGATCGAGACGCTGCGCTTCGCCGATGGTGATTTCCCGGTCCTTGGCTACACTGCGACCGCGACCTACTGGGGCGTCACCGACGGCAGCGCCAGTTTCTTGCGAGGCGTGGAGGTGCCGGATGGGCGGGGAGCCGCGCCGGGCACGGGCTTCACCAACACAGGCCTCGTCCGCTTGCCGGACGGCACGTTCCTGGTCGCAAACCAGGGACAGGCGGACGCAAGCGACACGACCTATACGGCATCGATCGTGCACATCGGCTCGGACCTGGCGACCAAGCTCGGCGAGATCGACCTGCCCGGCAATGTCCGCGCTGTGCAGGGCCTCGCCTACAAGGAATCGACCGGGCACATCCTGTTTGCCTCGCTGAGCGAGAAGCTCATCCGCATCATTGACTGGTCCGGGAACAATGTCGGCACGATCACGCTGCCGACCGGCATCTCCCCCAATGCATTGGCCTATGACCCGGTGCTCGACGCCGCGATCATCGGCCGGTCGGAAGGGACTGCACACAACAATGTCGTCGAATGGCGCTCGGTTGCGAACGGCGCGCTGATCAAGTCGCTGACGATCAGCACGTTGCCAGATCACTTCTTCTTTGCCGCGACCGAAGGCGCCCAGGGCACGCTCTATTTCACGCAGGGCAAGAATGGCGGCACGGGCTATGTCTACAAGGTGGACGTCGCGACCGGGCTCGAAATCGGCCGGATCGAACTGCCTGAGGCCGATGCGATCGAGGGCGTGGCCATATCGGGCCAGTCCATGTGGATCGCGAATGATGCCTATTACCACACGGGAAATCCGCCAGAAAACCGGACGCTCGAATACCTTTTCACGCCGGCTGCGCATGAAATCGACAAGCGTGCGACGTCGCTGGGCCTGACGATCGATCTGGCGATCAATTCGCAGACCCTGGCTGACGGAACCCTGCTGGTCGGCGTGCCGCGCATCTTCTTCCACGGCGGCTCCGGTCATGATGCCGTAGCCGGTGGTCAGTTCGACGACGTCATCGTGGGCGGCGACGGCAATGACGTGCTCTCCGGCGCCGGCGGCGCGGACCGCCTTGTCGGCGGCGCGGGCGACGATACGTTGCAGGGCGGCGCGGGCGACGACCGTCTGGAGGGCGCGGGCGGCGCGGGCGACATCGCGGTTTTCACCGGCAACCGTGCCGATTACGAGGTCACCCAGCTCGGCCAGACCGGCGTGCGTCTCCGCGACCTGCGCGAGGGTGCGGGCAACGAAGGCACGGACCTCGTCTCGGATGTCGAGAGCTTCCAGTTCGCCGACCGGACCCTGACCTTCTCCCAGCTCCTCAGCTTCGCGACGCTCGATCCTGCATTCAACGGCGGGAACATCGATGAGAACGCGGCCGCCGGCACGCTCGTCGGCACGCTCTCGGCCACGACGACCGGCACCGATACCGCCTTCACCTTTACGCTGACCGGCAATGCCGGCGGGCGTTTCGCGCTGAACGGCAATCAGGTCGTGGCGACCGGTACCGGCCTCGATCACGAAGCCCTGACCACGCACACGATTTCGGTGCGTGTCGAGGACAGCGCCGGCAATCGCACGACGGAAAGTTATGTCGTCGGCATCGGCGACGTGAACGAGGCGCCGACCGACCTGACCTTCGCGAATGTCGCGACGGTCGCAGAGAATGTGACCGCCGAGACCCGCATCGCCGACCTGACCGTGACGGACCCGGACGCGAACGCGGCAT
>JBIPLL010000338.1:0-3866 GCA_044368425.1 Beijerinckiaceae bacterium | reverse complement strand
CCACGGGGATGTGGGGACCGGATGCGGCCTCGCTGACTCCCCGGGCTCGCGAGATCGAGCGCGAGCGCTCACGCGCGGACGCAGCCTTGCGCGACACATGGAAGCTCCTCACGGATCGCGGTCGCAGCGGCGCGGACCAGCGCGCCACCACCGCCGAACAGGCCGGGTTCCCCGCCGAGCGCGACACGATGTGCCGCGACTATGACGGCGAGGACGTGCATGGCTTCTGTCACACCCGCTATACCCAGATGCGGGCGGCCGGCCTTCGCACCCGCCTGTCGACCCAGTAAGGTCTATTCCACCGCGCCACGTTCCCAGCCGAGGATGGCCTGCTTGCGGGTGAGGCCCCAATGGTAGCCGGTCAGCGCGCCATTGCTGCCCATGACGCGGTGGCAGGGCACGACGAAGGAAATCGGGTTGCGACCGACCGCCGCCCCCACGGGGCGCGCCGCGCGCGGATTTCCGAGCCGCGCCGCGAGGCTTCCATAGGTCGTGACGCGACCCATCGGGATGGTGAGCAATTGCTCCCAGACCCGCACCTCGAAATCGCTGCCGATCAGCACGACCCGCAACGGCTGCTCCGCCTGCCATTGGGCCGGATCGAAGATGCGCCGTCCAAGCGCGGCGGTTCCCGCATCGTCGCGGACGAGCCGCGCCTGCGGCCAGCGGCGGGCCATGTCGGCAAGCGCTCCCTCGCGGCCGCCGGCGGGCTTGCCCTCGTCCCGCGCGCTGCCGGCCTGTGCCTTGTCGTCCACCCAGCCCAGTCCGGCGAGCCCGCGCGCCGTCGCCACGACCAGCGCCTCGCCGAAGGGGGAGGGGTGATAGCCGTAGCGCAATGTGAGCCCGCGCCCGCCGGTCTTCCATTCGCCCGGGCTCATCGCCTCGTGGGTCACGAACAGGTCGTGCAGCCGTCCCGGACCCGACAGTCCGAGTTCGAAGGTCGCGTCCAGCAGGCTCGCTTCCTGCCGCAGCAGGCGCTTGGCCTCGTCGAGCGTCACCGCCTGGAGAAAGCCCTTGGGCGTCAAACCGCACCAGCGCCGGAACAGGCGATGCGTTTCCTCGCTCGTCAGGCCCACGCTGTCGGCCAGCGCCTCCACCGAGGGCTGCGAGCGCCAGTCCTGCATGATGCGGGCGATCAGCCGCCTCACGATCTCGTAGTCGGCCTGTGCCGTGTCGAGGTCTGCGGCCGGGCGTAACGCGTAATCTGGGGTGGTGGCGAGAATGGGCACGGTCATGGTCCGGTCCTCCGTCATCGCCTCCTTCTAGGGGAGGCGGGTGCCCGCCGACACCCGATTTCCGGGACAGGCGACCTCAGCCGCCGTTCTTGGCCCGGGCCAGCGCGCCGCAGAAAGCCTGGGCGAAATCGGCGCGTTCATGCGGCGAGAGTGCCTGAGCCACGGCGACCGACTGCCCGCGCGAGACAACGCTGAGCTTTTGCAGCCCGAACTCGTCGTCCTCCTGTTTCTCGACGCGCGTCCACAGCGTGTCGAAGGACCATTCGCGCCGCGCCCCGCGCGGTGTCACCTTGGCGAGCCGCACCTTCGCCGGGGAGATCGCAACCTCCTCGAAGCCGCGGGCATCCCGGAAGTTGATGTGAAAGGCGATGGCCAGTGCAATCAGGTCAAGCCCGAAAAACCCCGCGATCGGCCATGCGCCGATGACGAGGAAGGGGACGCTCGAGACCACGGTCGCCAGGCAGATCAGCGTCATCACGAGCCGTGCCCCCGAAGGGGAGAGCGAACGATGGGGCGTGATCACCGCACTGAATACCGGCCGGTCCTCGGGGGCGGACAAGGCAGGATTTGGATTGTCGGACATAGAAACCCGATTATAACGCGCCCATGCCGAAGCTGAAGCCCCCTCCTGCTCTATCGAGCCCCGACAGCCCCCCGGCGGGACGAAAAGCCGCGCCCCCCGGCAGGCCGGCAACGCGCAAGTCGCGGTCGGTCAGGCGTCGCGACGCCGCCTCGATCCGCCTGATCTTCGAGCGCCTGCGGGCCGCAAATCCCGAGCCGAAGGGCGAACTCGACTATGTGAACCCCTTCACCCTGCTCGTGGCCGTCGTCCTCTCGGCGCAGGCGACCGATGCGGGCGTGAACAAGGCAACCCGTCCGCTCTTCGCCATCGCCGACAACCCGGCGGCGATGCTGGCGCTTGGCGAGGACCGCGTTCGCGACTTCGTGAAGTCGATCGGCCTGTTTCGCACCAAGGCGCGCAACGTGATCGCGCTGTGCGAGAAACTGATCGCGGACCATGGCGGCGAGGTGCCCGCCGACCGCGAGGCGCTGCAATCGCTGCCCGGCGTCGGCCGCAAGACGGCCAATGTCGTGCTCAACATCGCCTTCGGCCAGCCCACCCATGCGGTCGATACCCACGTCTTCCGCATCGCCAACCGCCTGCGCATCGCGCCCGGCGCCAATCCGCTGGCGGTCGAGATCGGGCTCGAAAAGGCGGTTCCGGCCGAATTCGCCCACCACGCCCATCACTGGCTGATCCTGCACGGGCGCTATATTTGCAAGGCCCTGCGCCCGGAATGCGCTCGCTGCCCGGTCGCCGATCTCTGCGACAGCCCCGACAAGCGCGTGCTCGACAAGGGCTTGACCGCCCCCGGCCCGGTCGCCTGATGCCGCGCTACAGACTGATCGTCGAATATGATGGCGGCGCTTTTCACGGCTGGCAGCGCCAGGCGGGCGTGCCCACGGTCCAGCAGGCGGTGGAGGAAGCCATCGAGCGCTTCGCGGGCCATCCCGTGCGCCTTGGCGTCGCCGGACGCACCGATGCCGGCGTGCACGCGACCGGGCAGGTGGCCCATCTCGATCTCGTCCGCGACTGGGAACCGGCCAAGGTGCGCGACGCGACCAATGCACATCTGCGCCCGGCCCGCGTTGCGATCATCGAGGTCGAGCGCGCCCCGTCCTCCTTCGATGCTCGCCGCAGCGCGGTCGGGCGGCGTTATCTCTACCGCATTCTCGACCGCCGCGCGCCCTCCGCGCTCGATGCCGATCGGCACTGGCACGTGCCCATGGCGATCGATCTGGAGCGCATGCAGGCCGCAGCCGACAGGCTCGTCGGCCATCACGACTTCACGACCTTCCGGGCGATGGAGTGTCAGGCCGCCAGCCCGGTCAAGACGCTCGACGTGCTGAAGGTCGAGCGGGCCGGGCTGGAAGTGCATGTCCATGCCGCCGCGCGGTCCTTCCTGCACAATCAGGTGCGCTCGATGGTGGGTGCCATCGTCAAGGTCGGCATCGGCCGCTGGGAGCCGGCCGAGATCACCCGGATCCTCGAGGCGCGCGACCGGCAGGCCTGTCCCGGCATGGCTCCCCCCCACGGGCTTTACCTGACCGGCGTGCTGTACTGATTCAGACCCCGACTGCGAGCGCCAGCGCCTTGGCGATCGCGGCGTCGAGCACCAGCAGGCCGCCTGCGATGCACAAGGCCAGCCACCGCCCCACCTGCAGCGTCACCCGCGAGATCACGAAGAGCAGGTTGAACGCGATCACGGCAACCGCCGTCATGTACAGGCTGGCAAGCCCCGGCGTCGCCCAGTCGATGACAAGCAGGAACTGCGGCAGGGCATAGAGGGTCAGCTTGACCGCTGCCGCCCAGTTGGCCGCGACGACGAAGGGCACATAGCGGTCGGTGAGCCCGAGCCGCCGTGCGAGGGGGATCATCATCAGTGCGGCGGCGAGGAACATGGCGATATGGGCGAGCGCGACCAGCATCGCCATCAGCGGATCGGCGAAAAGCACGGCCTGTGGCCCCGCCCCGGCTCCCTGCGCCATGGACTGCGTCAGCACAACGAAGGCCGGGAGGGTCAGGAGAATGGCCGAGAACGACCGGAGGAATCCGCGCTGGCTCATGTC
>JBIPLL010000565.1:0-2759 GCA_044368425.1 Beijerinckiaceae bacterium | reverse complement strand
CCATTGATGCATCACCAGCAGCGCCTAATGGACTTGCCCCACCACCACCAAATAAATTACCAAACATACTACTGAGACCGCCACCAGCACCGCCAAAGAGTTTACCAAAAAGACCGCTAAACATTCCTAAGAATTTTGATATCATTCCCATAATGCCGCCAGTAGCGGCACCGCCAGCTGCTTCCGCTGGACCATCTGCAAAACCTTTAGCAGAAGATGCAATACTCATTATTGATCCTAATGGCCCAAGAAATGCTCCTAAATTATGGTGTTGAACTTTTCCACTATTAATAGCATGTAGCATACCTAAATTCTTTGAAGCAGCTGCTGCATTTACAACAAACTCACCATTAGATAACATTGTAGGTATTGAATCTGAAGTACCTGTACCCGATCCGCTAATACTGCCACCTGTTGCGGCACCACCAATGTTACCAAAAAAGTTACCTATCTTACCAAAGAATCCCATAATGCCGTCACCGCCTGACATACTTCCTAGTATTCCGCCACCGCCCCCAGTGCTTGCACCAGCGCCAGTACCGTCAAACATATGCATCAGACCACCAAACAAACCGCCTTTACCATCTGCACCGCCTAATAGCTCAGTAAAACTTGACCATATTGAGCCTCCCGCGCCTTCTTTACTAAAGAAATTAGAGAAAGAATCTGCAATAGAATCTAAGAATCCTTGTTGATCTGCACCTTGTCGTGGTCCAATAAAACCACTAGATGCCGGATTGCTTGCAGGCAATAATGGTTCTATTGTCCCTGATCCATAGCCACTTGTATCAGCAATACCTTGAGTAATTGCAGAAGGTGCATTCATATCCGCACCAGATATCATGCCTGTCAAGGGGTAAGCTAGATCAGTGCCATCAGCTGCATATCCATTAGTTACACCATTTGCATTAGGGCCGCTTTCACTGCCTTTAAAGAATGATGAGAAACTATCTGCTGAGTCTTTGGTTTGTTTTGAAGCATTTTGCATCGCATCAGTTGCACCACCTAGTCCGCCATTACCAACGGCATTCTCTAAAGCCTTAGCTGCTCTTTCTAAATGTTCAGCAGCTTTAAGTAATTTAGAATTAGCGTCATTACCAGTAAATTGATTAATTAAGTTAGCGCCCATCCCTAGCACAGGTGTAACAGTGCCTAATGCGCCCATAAAGCCACCGGCAGCTCTTCTAACAATAGAGCCGTTATTAATAGCTTCTAAGAT
Organism: Beijerinckiaceae bacterium; assembly: GCA_044368425.1. Classification (GTDB taxonomy): domain Bacteria; phylum Pseudomonadota; class Alphaproteobacteria; order Rhizobiales; family Beijerinckiaceae; genus JBIPLL01. Next base: position 1,540 of record JBIPLL010000565.1, on the reverse strand, counting down.
ATGTCTATTCTTTTTAGTGTCTTTAGCATTAACAACAAATTCGCCATTAGATAATAATGTAGGGATAGAGTCAGATGTCCCTGTTCCAGCACCACTGACTTGACCGCCTGTTGCCATACCGGGCAACCAACTAAACAGCTCACTCCATTTAATATCAGTAAAGAACTTACCAATATCATCCAGCCATGAAGTCTCGGGTAAAGCTTCACCATAAGTGTTAGTCTCACCGGGCATATGTAAGCCACTAGCATATTGAGACACATCTTCTTTAGAGGAGAACATATCACTCCACCAAGATGTTTCTGATTTTTGTGCAGCTGCAATTTCAAGAGCTTGAGCACCTTGTTTAGTCGAACCTATACTTGCTAAAGCACCTTCTGAAAAGCCGTCTGCAGTGCTTGGAGAACCTATTGCGTCTAAAGATAGTTTATTGAGACTACTTGATTCAGTAAATGTTTTAATGTCTTCTTTAGACATTCCACCTTTTGTTAGCGCTGCAATACCTTTAAGAGCTGTTGGACCAAGAGCAGAAACAGCGCCTAGTGCGCTACTAGATTCTTTAGCAGTTCCACCTACACCTGCGCCATTAACAGCTGCAATAATCTTATCTACAGTTTTATCAAATCTAACAGTAGCATCGTCAAATCTTACTTCAGGTGTTTTATTGGCAGTATCTGTTGATGATGTAAGGTCATTCCACCAGCTGCTAATTCCTCCGGAGAATTTATCCCAAGTCATATTGCCTGATAATGTGTCTTTAATGCCATTGCCAATTCCACTGAAAGCAGAAGATGTTAATTTTCCACCCTTTTCAAGTAACTTAGTAATACTTCCACCCTTGCCTAACTCAAAAGAATTCATCATTGAGTTAGTAAACATTTCTGCCAACTGATCTTTAAGACCTGTTTTAAGTTTCTTTACAAATGTTTGGAAAGGCGTTTTATCTTTGTCTGCTTCACCTAGCAACATACCTTTAAAGGCATCTTTAAATGTTCCAGTAGTATTAGCTGCAAATGTTTTACCTGCATCTTCTGCCATTTTAGCAGCAGTTTGTGCAGCATCGCCAAGATCTTTTAACTTATCATTTAAATTATCAACTTCTCTTTGTAAATCAACAGTCTCTTTATTTTCATCTTTAGCAGCTTTTAAACGCGTTTCAGCATCTACTAATTGATCAGTTAATGCTTCAGCTTGCTTCATTTGGATTTTATCTAAGTATCCAACAGCTTCATCACTCATTTTTCCAAATCTAGAAAGATATAAAGAAATATTATTTTTAGAACCTTTTCTAAATTCATCAGCTTGATTTTGTGGTGAAACTTTTAAATCTCTTAATGCATTAAACCCTTCTAAATAAGCAGTCTTTGAAGTTAATGTTTTATCCAAAGCAGCAATATATTCATCTACTGGCTGATTATTGCTAGCCGCAGTTTTAATATAATCTGTCTGATTAGCTATTCTTCTTGCAAGAGTTTCAAGATAATTGACAGATTCGTCACCTAATTGATTAGCTAAATCTTGATCAATTGTGCCTGCCTTG
>JBIPLL010000236.1:0-5152 GCA_044368425.1 Beijerinckiaceae bacterium | reverse complement strand
CGAGGTCGGCGAACTCCTGACGCTCTACGGCATTCCGAATGCGGCGGCGCAGCTCGCGCGCGACCCGGAGGAAGCTGCGGAGATCGCTGCCCCCATGCTCGAGGCCGGAACGCCGGTCGCAGTGAAGATCCTCTCGCCCGACATCGTGCACAAGTCGGATGTCGGCGGCGTGCGCCTCGACCTCGCCAGCCGCCAGGCCGTGCGTGAGGCGGCGCAGGGCATCCTGGAGCGTGCCGGCAGCCTGCGCCCGGACGCCCGGATCACGGGGGTCATCGTGCAGCCCATGATCCGCAAGGCCAAGGCGCGCGAGCTGATCGCGGGCGTCGCCGACGATCCCACCTTCGGCCCGGTGATCGTGTTCGGGCGCGGCGGCACCGCCGTCGAGGTCATCAACGACAAGGCCATCGGGCTGCCACCCCTCGACATGAAGCTGGCGCGCGACCTCATCGCCGGGACGCGCGTCTCGCGCATCCTCAAGGCCTATCGCGACGTGCCGGCGGCCGACGGCACGGCGGTGGCGCAGGTGCTGGTCAAGCTGTCGCAGCTCGTGGAGGACCTGCCGGAGGTGCTGGAACTCGACATCAATCCGCTGCTCGCGGACGAGACGGGCGTGATCGCCGTCGATGCCCGCGTGCGTGTCGGCCCCGTCGCGGCCCGCGCGATCGGCTCGCGCTGGCATCCGCGTCTGTCGATCCGGCCCTATCCGCGCGAATGGGAGCGGGAGAGCCAGCTTCCGGACGGCACGGCGATCCATATCCGTCCCGTGCGCCCGGAAGACGAGCCGCTGTTTCGGGCGTTTCTCGGCAAGGTCACGGCGCATGACCTGCGCCTGCGCTTCTTCTCGGCGGTCAAGGATTTCGACCACGGATTCATCGCGCGTCTCACGCAGCTCGACTATGCGCGCGCCATCGCCTTCATTGCCGTCGATGCGCAATCGGGCGAGATGCTGGGCGTCGTGCGCCTGCATGCCGATGCCAATCATCGGACGGGCGAATATGCGATCATGGTTCGCTCGGACCTGAAGGGCCACGGGCTCGGCTGGACGCTGATGCGCCTGATGATCGACTGGGCGCAGGCGGAGGGCATGCACCAGGTGACGGGGCAGGTGCTGGCGCAGAACGTCACCATGCTCGCGATGTGCGAGAAGCTAGGCTTCCGCGCGGTTCGCGACCCCGACGATGCCGAGGTCCGCGTCGTCACGCTGGAATTGTCGGCGCCTCTGCCGATGGATGAAATACCGGACGATAGCCAGCCCGAAACGCCGCGACACTCGTCGGCGGCGTGAGGAGCATCACCTCGCCCGTGGGACGCGCGCGGGCCGGGCCATAGCCCGCGGCGGTCCATGGCAGGGCCTGATCGCCGCGCAGGGCGAATGCCTGCGCGCCGTCGAGACTGATCATCGTTCCGTCGGGCAGGCCGTCCGTCGCGACCTGCGCGCGCGTGCCCAGGCGTTCGCGATGCAGGAGCGCATCGACGTCCCCGGCCGTTGCAACGACGAGGCCCGCCTTGCGCAGGGCGTCTCGAAAGGCGAGCGCATCGCCCCGCCGGCATTCGAAACAGGGCCGATGTCCGGCGGCGAACGCCGTCACCTCGTCGCAGAAGAACAGTTCCGTGTAACTGTCGCCCCAGACCTGCCGGCGGCGGCCGCGAAAATCGAGCCCGCAGGCGATCCAGCTTCGCGATGTCCAGCGCCTGCGTCCCAGGACCCTTAGCCCGACGTCATGAAAGCGACCGCCGCGATTGCCCATGAGCGTGCCGCGCGCCGGATCGGCGATCAGGCGCCCGAAAGGATCGACGCGGTTCTGAAGCGGCACGGCTCAGCGCACGACGATGGCGGGCGGCACCCCGGCCACGGGTGCGGATTCGACCGGTGCAGGCGCCGCTCCCGGGACGTCGAGGCCATAGACATCCGGGCGGAACTGGACGCTGCCATCGGCCAGCGCGTAGCCTGTCAGATAGACCCAGGCGACCGGGACGGGCTTCTGCAGACGGATGTCCTTGCGCTCGTCGGATGCGATGGCGGCGTCGATCTTCGGCCGGTCCCAGCCCGGTGTGTCCGACAGCAGCCAGGCCGCGAGGTCGCGCACATCCGCAACGCGGACGCAGCCCGAGGAATTGAAGCGGTCATCACGGGCGAAAAGACGGCGCTGCGGCGTGTCGTGCATGAACACCGCCTCGCGATTCGGCATGTCGATGCGCAGCACACCCAGCGCATTGGCGGGGCCGGGATCCTGCCGCAGCGTGAAATCGGCAGCCCGCTCGGTCGTCCAGTCGATGCGGGCAGGGTCGATCTCCTCGCCGAAGCGGTTGAAAATCCTGATCCGGGCCTTTGAGAGATAGGACGGATCCTTGCGCATCTTCGGAATGATGTCCTTGCGCACGATCGAGGACGGGACGGTCCAGGTCGGGTTGAAATTGACGTTGGTCACCCGTGTCTCGACCGTGGGCGAGGGCCTGTCGGGGCGCCCCACGACCGCGAGATAGCGCCGCTCCACCTGCCCGTTCGCCACAGCCTCGACCTGAGCGGAGGGGATGTTGACCGCGACGTAACGCTCGCCGAAGGCAAAGATCGATCCTGCCAGCCGCAAGGCGGAATTGGCGAGCTGAAGCTGTCGCGTACTCGCAGGCACGTTGAGCTCGGCAAGCGTGCGGGGGCCGATGGTCCCCGTCTGGCTGAGGCCGTGACGCTCCTGAAAGCCTCGCACGGCAGACTGCAGGGCGGCGTCGTAGGTCTCGCCGGCAATGTCCGATGCCGGCAGGTCGCCGGTCATGGCCAGGCGCTGGCGCAAGGCGGCCACGAGGGGCCCGGTCGCTCCGGGCGCGAGCGTGATGCCGGAGGGCAGCGTCGGCCAGCCACCGGTTGCCGCAATGGCGGCATAGGTCTCGCTCGCCTTCAGCGTCAGGGCGAAGGTGTCGGGCGTGAAGGTCGGGCGTGGATCGGCGCGGCGCGCCAGACGCGCCTGCGCCTCCATGGCGGGATCGGGCGCCGGCTTCGCCGCTGGCCTTGCCGGAGCGGGACCGGGCGCGATCGCAGGCAATGGCGGCGCTGCCGCCGGCTCGCGCGGGCGGCCCGGAACCTCCGGCATCACGCCATGCAGGAGCGGCTGGGGCTGCGACAATTCGCTGATGGCGCGCGGCAGGGTCAGCCCGGCGGCCGGCCGTGGCGAGGCAGGCATCGCGGCGGCGGCAGGTGCGCCCGACGAAATCACGCGCACGGCTCCGGCAGAACGGGGCACCGCGTCATCGGATGCACGCGCGGGGACGGCGGCGCCAAGGACTGCCGCGACCATGCCCGCCACGACCATGCCCGCCAAGATGATGGCGGCCTCGGGCCGGCGCCCTCCGGGCCATGATGGCGCGCCGCCATGGCTCGCCGGCCGCAAGCCTGCGACACGCCGGCGAAGAAGGGCGGTGATAGGCGACACGATTCGGCTCACGCTCCCGTCAGGACGCGCAAGCGTGTATCATTGGAGGGAAAGAGACAAGCCGGGGCTGGCGCGGCTCAGAAGGAGCGCTCGAATCGCAGCTCGCCGCTGCGGCCCTTGAGCACGAGGACGCCTGCTTCAAGATCCCATGCCTGCACGCTGCGGAACGCCACGAGGAAGGCGCGCTCGGCATCCATCGTGGCCTTGTCGCATGACTTGCGGGTCAAGGCGACGGGCCCCACCGCCATGCCCTGCCCACGCAGGGGGTAAGCGGTCGCCGAGAATGTGTTGCAGCCGGAAAAGCCCTGCGCACGCAAGGCACTGTCGATAATGATCGTCGGGCGCTGCGTCGCGAAGGGGCGGCCGTTCAGCGAGGCACCGATCCAAGGCGTGCCGAGCGGGAAGGTCTTTTCCTGTCGCGGGGCCTGCTGCTGTTGCGGCTGCGCGGGCTGGGCCTGGCTGCCACGCGCCTGCTGAGCCTGTGCCCCGCCGCTGATCGTCAGGGCCGAGGCTGCACATGCGAGCCACAGGGCAAGGCGGAATGGAACGCGAGCGGACATCGGGCTGGAATCCCTTCGAGAAGCGGCGGGACCATAAGCGCCGAAGCCTTCCAGCGCAATGCGGCATGCGGCGAAGCGGCGCTCCCTTCAGGGCCTTGCCGTGCCTTGAGGCGCCTTGCGGGAAAATTCGTCCGGCCGGTGATCCATGATGCCGGCCCGACGTAAACAGGCTCGAAGTTCCTTGCGGACTTCCTTCCCCCACGGCCCGCTCAGGCGTGCCGTCACTTTTCAAACCGCCGCGCCCAACGGGCCGGCGGTTTTTTTGCGCAGCGCCAATCAGGGCGTCAGAGGGCGCCGATACGGGCGGACAGGCGCTCGACGAGCGGATTCGAGGAGCGAAACACCGCGTCCAGCCCACTGACCAGAACCTCGGATGCTCCCAATGCCTCAAGATGGGCCACCAGAGGATAGACCTGGCCGCGCGGGCAGACAAAACTGACGGCCTGGCCGGCATGAGGCTGGCCGAGAGGTGCACGTGCGTGGAACCGGCGCTCGATCTCCGACAGGGCCCCGGCATCGAGGACAGGCGTGCGGGCTCGCACCTCCCGGCTCATGCGCGCCTCCTCCTCTGCGGCGATGCGGGAGAGCACGATGCGTGCAGCCGCGCGAGCCGCTGGCGACCAGTCGGCCCGCATCGAGGCGACAAGATGAGCCTCCGATCGCAGGATGACGCCGTCCTCGAGAACCTTGAGGTTGTTTGCGACAAGCGTGGCGCCCGTCGTCGTGATGTCGACGATGGCCTCGGCTGTACCGGAGGCAGGCGCGCCTTCGGTTGCCCCCAGGCTCTCGACGATCCGGTAGTCCGAGACCCCGTACCGGGCGAACCAGCCGCGGGTGAGGTTCACATATTTGGTTGCAATGCGCAGGCGCCGGCCATGGCGCATGCGCAACTCGGCCGCGACATCCTCGAGGTCGCCCATGGATCGCACGTCAATCCAGGCCTGCGGCACGGCCACGACAACATTGGCATGGCCGAAGCCCAGCGGCGTCATCAGCTCCATGGCCTCGTCGGCCTGGGGGATCTGCTCCCGGACAAGATCCTCGCCCGTCACACCCAGATGCGCCGCGCCGGAAGCCAGGTGCGTGACGATATCGGAGGCGGACAGGAAGAGGACCTCGACATTGTCCATGCCGCCGAGCCGGGCACGGTAATCGCGCGCACCGCCC
>JBIPLL010000235.1:0-5164 GCA_044368425.1 Beijerinckiaceae bacterium | reverse complement strand
GCGCCGGATCGCGGCCCGCGAGCCGGCGCAGCAGCCTGCCGCCAGGCGTGCGGTTGACCAACATGGTGCTGAGCAACGTGCGGCTGACCTGCGTCCGGTTGCCCCGCCCCTGCGTCAGGCGGCCACCCATCCGCTCCCCCTGCGCGGAACGATCGCGCCCGAACCGATGCTGATCATTCCGGCGCCGGCCGCCCGCTTGCAGGGCGAGCCGCTGCCGATCCAGCCATTCGCGCAACGCTAGGCCGCACGCATTCACGACATAATCTTAAACGTTCATTCAGGCTAAGCACCGCGAGGACCAGGCCGGAAAGACCCCTTCATCAGTTGTTAAATAGCTTGCGACCAGCATGCGTAATGGGGGAAGTGATCATGATCACGCTCATTACGTTACATACGATCATTGGTACTGTTCTGGGACTGAGGTTCCGGGCAGGGATTTTCATCCCCCTTCTGGGATTCATCGCCTTCGAGACGGCCTGTGCCATGGCCCTTCTCGGTCTCGCCGCCGGTCTCGTCGCGGGCATCGTGTCCTGCGTCTCCGCGCAGGCTGGCTACGTCTTCGGCTCGGTCCTGCGCATGCGCGGCCAGGGCGACCCGGACGGCCTCGTCTTCCAGCGCCTGTCCTGATCCTTCCTGAACATGTCGGGTGAGTCACAGTCCGCTCGACGGACGTCGTGACTCATTTCGCCGCGATTCAGCGCTGGCGAATGCGCCAGCCACCGCGCCACAGACCTTCTCCGCCAGCCCGCGCACGCGACGCATCCGCGCCATAGGCCCATTCCGAATGGGTGTCGGGCCTGAGCCAGCCTGCTGTGACCATCAGCCGGGCGACATCCTGTCCGGCAATCTCGCAAACATGGCGCCGCTCGCGCTGGCCGATCTCCGTGACCGGCCGGCAGGTCAACTGGTCCTGCGACATGAGATTGTGGAGCGCCGCGCGGGCGCGCAGGCCGCAGGCCCAGGGTGCGCCATCGGCACCTTCGCAGACCGCATAGGCATCCGGCCCGTCGACGCGGGCGAGCTTGATGATCTGGGCTCCGGCCCGGATCGTCGTGCCGTCGAGGGCATCATTCGGCGCGGGCAGGATGATCGGGCGATCTGGCCGGATCGGCAGCCCGAGCAACAGCGGATATGTGGCGGGCAGGGCGGCAAAGTCCTGCGGGGTGCGCGGCTCGAGACGCGGAGCCATTGCCGCCGGCGCCCCGGCCTGACCGGAGCCGCCGGGTGCCGCAGGATTGGCAGGCCTCGCCACTGTCGTTGCCGGCTGTGTTGCGGGAGCCGGCGCTCGCCAGCGGGCGAGCCCGGCAATGAACAGCGCATGTCCACCAAGCACCAGGGCGACAGAACCGAGCACCGCGAGCAGGCCGCGCGTCAATGTCCGGCGCGAGACGCCTTCGCCCAGGCGGGTGCCGATCCGCGAGCCCAGGCCAGTTGCGCCTGCCGGCGCCGCGATGCGCGCACTGCGCAGACGATAGCGCAGCGCCGCCCATTGCCATTGCAGCGCCAGCCGGGCCTTGGCGAAGCGAGAGGGCCGGACCGGACGTGCTGAGATGCGGGCGCGCGTTGCGCTTCCGGCTCGCCGGGTCTTGCGCCCCGCTTCGACGGGTGCCGGCAAGGTCAGGCTGCTGCCATAGAGCGAGGGCGCGACGGCCACGGCGTCCGGCAGCGCCGGACGCGTCATGTCCAGTGGCGCAAGGGCCTCGATCTCAGGCCGATCCTCGCGCTGCGCGAGAGGGTCGGTCGCATCGTGCGTCGGCATGGCGAACGGATCGGTGCTTCTCGCGACATCACGGGGCTCCGGGGTCGCTGCGGCGGTAACCGGCTCGATGGCGGTCGCGGCAATGGCGGTCCCGGTATCGGACGCCAGGCCGGCCGGCGCAGGCGCCACGGCTTCCAGCTCGTCCAGCGGCGTCAGACCTGACACAAGCGAGCTGCGCCCGTGCAGGATTGCCGGCGCCACGACAGGCTGGGGGGCTGGAACCGGCGCCGGCGCGTCCGCCAGATCGGTCTCCCACGGCGCACGCATGGGCGCCGATGCCGGTGCTGCCGCCCCCGACAGAACACCCGCGCGAGCCAGCGCCATTCGCGCCCAGTCGTCGGGACCAGGCTCACGCTCCGGTATCGTGAAGGGGGGGGTACCCGGTGCGTCGCCGCGCAGTCCCTCGACCGGGCCATGAGCCGCTACACCAGCCGCCTCACCAGCAGCCGGCACCGGCGCGGCAGGCGCCAGATCAGGGGCGGACTGCGGCGCCGGAACCTCCGGGGCACGGGCTTGTGTCATGGCAGGCGCGGCAATCTCCGCCGGCACGCGCATGGCGGGAGCCGCCGCAGCGCCACGTCCTCGCGCCTTGCGCCCGGCTGGCGTCAGCGCCTTGACGCGGTTTTCGATGGCCAGCGCCATGCGGTCGAGCGGTTTGCCGAGCGCCTGTTCAACCCCGGCATCGACACGTGCCTCGATGCGATCGATCCGTGCACCAAGAGAGGGGAACAGGCCAGCCTGGCCGTGCGTCTGGGAACGGGGAGGGGAACCCGGCACCATGCCCGGCACGATCCGCGCCGCCATCTGGCGGCGGGGAACCAGTCGCGGGCGGTGGGTCCGGATACCGGCCGGCGTCGACGCCGCATCCTTTTCGCTCTGGCTCACCGGACTCAAACTCCCGCTACGCAGCCCTGATCACGCCTCATTATCATTGTTTTCAGGTAAATGACGACCAGGAGGTCAACATGCCCGCAAAGAGCCTGCTCATGTCACACTGCCGCTGGCGTGTTGCCCTTGCGGCGGCGGCCTGCCTGGGCGTCGCAGGCCTGCTTGTCACGGTGGAAGCGGCGCAGGCGCAATCGAACCCGCAGCTCGACCTGCGCCCGCGCATCGTGCCCCCGGGCCAGAAGCCGCCGCGCACAGGCAGCGAATTCGGCACCGACTGGGCCAATCCCCGCAATGTCTGGCGAGCACCGCCGGGCTATCGCGACCCGTCGGGCATTGAAACCGACCAAGGCTGTATCGATGTCGGTCCGGGCATGCCGACGCCGCGCGGACGCAAGCGCTGCCGCTGAAGGTCTGGCGGGACGTCAGGCGCCGGCGCGCCCGAAAGCGACACGACGCCAGATGCGTGGATCCTGCGCGGATTGCAGGTCGACCCAGCGATAGAGCGGTCGCGACCACGGGGAGATCGCGTCGGTCAGATTGTCGAGCACAAGGTCGCCCCGGTTCGTGCGGACCATGACGACGAGGTGATATTGCCCGTTCGGCAATTGCGCGCGCACCAGCAAAGCGGCACTGGAGGGGAGCCCGGCTGCGAGCAGAGCCTGCCGTTTCGTGACGGCATAGTCGTCGCAATCTCCGGCTGCCGGCCCGAGGCTCCACTGGTCGTTGACCGGGCCGCGCGGATCGGGCCGGACCCGGATGGCCCGGTTCACCCGCCTGTTCAGCCCCTCAAGCCAGGCCTGCCGTTCCGCCGTCAGGCGCATCACAGGCTTGCGCAGCGAGACCTTCGTCCGCTCGCACTGCGCCGGATTCGTCAGGCAGAAGCGGACATGGGCGAAGGGAGCGACGACGGGTGCGCCAAAGCCCATCCGGGTGATGACCTCCGGCTGGCTTCTCGCAGTCGACCGGTCGACAGCCGCCTGTGCCGGCCCCGATGGGACGGCGGCAAGTCCCAATGCCAGCGCGCCGGCGGCCACCGCGCCGATCCGGTCAAGTATTGAAGTTCGTAAGCTTGCACGCGACATCGTGATTTCACCTGATCACGGACCGCATGCAGCCTAGAAGAAAGGGTTCAAGGTGGAATTTATTGGTTTGTGGTGATCCTAGACATTCGATTGACAGGTTGTATACGATACAATATCCGGACGATCTGTGAGGCTGAAAATCCATATGAATATCGTGAGCGTGGTGGCGAGCGTCCGATCCTGTGTTCCGCCTGACGGGAGGCTCGCACGATGAGCGAGACCGGCTACCGCGCCGCCTGCGCGCCGCCCGGCCTGCGCCTCTATGCGGTCGGCGACATCCACGGCCGCTTCGACCTCCTGCGCCAGCTCTGTGACCGGATCGATGCGGACCTTCGCGCCCAGCCGCCGCGCGCCGCGCTGGAAATCTATCTCGGTGACTATATCGACCGGGGGCCGTCCTCGGCCCATGTGCTCGATTTTCTCGGGCGCCGCCAGCGGATGCGCGGCAATCTCGTCTGCCTGATGGGCAATCACGAATATTATCTGCTGCAGAGCCTGCGCGATCCGCAGGCCATTCGCCCCTGGCTCCAGGTTGGTGGCGGTGACACGCTCCTGTCCTATGGCGTCCAGCCGCCTCTCAAGCCCGATGCGCGAACATTGGCCGCGACCGTCGCGGATCTGCGCGCCCGCCTGCCCCAGGCCGATCTCGACTTTCTCGCGAGCCTTCCCACGACTTTTGTCGCGGGCGAGTATCTCTTCGTCCATGCAGGCCTGCGGCCCGGCGTCCCGCTCGGGGAGCAGAAGCCCGAGGATCTGATCACGATCCGCGAGCCCTTCCTGTCCTGTACGGATCTGTTCGGCCGCGTGGTCGTGCACGGGCACTCTCCGGTTCGCGAGCCGGACGTGCGCCCCAACCGGATCAACATCGATACCGGCGCCTTCGCCAGCGGCACGCTCACCTGCCTCGTCATCGAGGGCGACAGGCTGCGCTTGCTCTGAAAACCGTCAATTTCGCCACAAAATCGGTTAACCCTACCGGATTCTGCGGGCTTTAGCCCTGTTTTCTGCAGAAAATGGGTTATTCGCTCAAATTCGATGGAATGATTCAGCCGCCCATGAACGGGCGCATGCGCATTTTCCGCTCCGGGATCGGGCTCCTCAAGGGGATGCCCGCAGGGACAGGGGAGTGGGCGCATGCGCGTTCCGTTCGAGAATACGACGCCTTCCACATATCTTTGGGTGTCGCCGCAGGGCAGCGACACCGGCAAGGGCACGAAGGACGATCCGCTGAAGACCATCCAGGCTGCGGTCACCAAGGCGCAGCCGGGCACGGCGATCATGGTGCAGGAAGGCACCTATGTTGAGAACATCAAGTTTCCCAAGCCGGGCGGCACGGTCGAGAAGCCGATCTGGCTGCTCTCGGCCGATGGCCCGCAGGCGGCGAAGATCGTGGCGGCCGACAATGCAAAGGTGACGGTCCAGAGCCTTGGCTCCG
>JBIPLL010000234.1:0-5183 GCA_044368425.1 Beijerinckiaceae bacterium | reverse complement strand
TGGCTGTCGGCCCGGCTGGCCGACGCGCCCGAGGCCAAGAACCAGATCGCCTTTGCCGATGTCATCATCCTCAACAAGGCCGATCTTGTCACGCCGGAGGACATGGATGCCGTCGAGGCTCGCATCCGCGCCATCAACCCCTATGCGAAGCTGCATCGCGCAACGCGCTGCGACGTCCCGCTCGATGCCGTCCTGGGACGCGGCGCCTTCGACCTCGAGCGCATCATCGAGATCGAGCCCGACTTCCTCGAACACGGCCATCACCATCATCACGACGATGACGTGCAGTCTCTCGCCATCGACCATCCGGGCGAGGTCGATGCCGAAAAGTTCATGACCTGGGTGAACGACCTCGTCCAGCGCGAGGGGGCGAGCATCCTGCGCTCCAAGGGTATCCTTGCCTTCAAGGACGAGCCGCGCCGCTTCGTGTTTCAGGGCGTGCACATGATCCTAGACGGCGATGTGCAGCGCGAATGGAAGCCGGGCGAGGAGCGCCGCTCCCGCATCGTCTTCATCGGACGCGATCTCGACCGCGACGCCATCCGGCGCGGCTTCCTCGCCTGCGCCGCCTGAGACGGCCAGTCTGATGAACGCACAGATCTCGCTGCTTGAACGCGTCGAGCCCATCGCCTGCAACGCCCATGTCACGGCAACCGGCTTTCTGGGCGACAACCTCGTTCTGGCGCTGGGCGACGGCGTTCTGCGCCTTGGCCCCTCGCCCCAGTCGCTGGAGGATCGTATCGCCCATCCCGACGCGGCGGTCCTCGTCGCGCTGACGGACGGCAACCGGGTCGTCACGGGCGGCGATGACGGCCGCGTGGTTGTCACGGATGTCGGCGGCACGGCCGAGATCTTCGCCGAGCCGCGCGGCCGCTGGATCGACGCGCTTGCGGGCGGGCCCGCAGGTGCCCTTGCCTGGAGTGTCGGCAAGACCGTCACCGCTCGCGACGGCAAGCGCAGGCTCTCGACCTGGGAGGCGCCGTCGAGCGCACGTGGCCTCGCCTTCGCGCCGAAGGGCTTCCGGCTGGCTGTCGCCCATTACAATGGCGCGAGCCTCTGGTTTCCGGGCACGCAGGCCCCGCCCGAGCAACTGGAATGGAAAGGGTCGCATCTCGATGTGACCTGGTCGCACGATGCGCGCTTCGTCGTGACCACGATGCAGGAAAGCGCCCTGCATGGCTGGCGCCTTCTGCCCGACAAGGGTCACATGCGGATGACGGGATATCCCGCCAAGACGCGCAGCCTGTCCTGGTCGCATGACGGGACCTGGCTCGCGACGAGCGGTGCCGACGCCGCCGTGATCTGGCCCTTCGGAACGAAGGAAGGCCCGATGGGCAAGCCGCCGCGCGAATGCGGCGTCAGACCGGCCCGCGTCTCGCGCGTCGCCTTCCATCCCCGTGCCCTGGTGCTGGCCACCGGCTACGAGGACGGAGCCGTGATGCTCATCCGGTTCACCGACGGCGCCGAACTCATGGTCCGCCATCCGACCGAGGGCGGAGCCGTCTCGGCCATGGCCTGGGATGCGGCTGGCAGGCGCCTGCTCTTCGGCTGCTCGCAGGGTGCGGCCGGACTGCTCACCCTGCCCTGAGGCTCGACATGGCGAACCTGCGCAATCTCCTGACAGGCGGCCGCGGCGAGGCCGACCGGGACGAGTCGCGCCGTCTGAAGGCCATCGTGCTTGAACTGCTCGAGACGCATGGTCATGTCTCGCCGGCGTCACCGGTGGATTGGTCCGTGGCCGTCAACGAGATCATCTGCGCCGATCCCGCCTGCCCCGGCAGCGAGACGGTGATCCTCGTCATGGCGCCCGGCCGCCGCTCTGTCGCCCTGAAGGTGCTGAAGCCGATGGCGGAGACGACGGCGGCCGACCTGGCCGAGGTGCTCGGGCGTCAGGGGCTCATTCGCCCGCAGCCACTCTCCCCGTGAGGACGACGTAGAAGCCCAGCCCGTCATGGGCCGGCAGCGGATGGAGCCGGGCCACCAATCCCTTGCGCCGCGCCTGGAGCAGCAAACGCCCCACAGGCTGGAACAGCGTCTCGCCGCCGCCCTGCACGGGCGCATCGATCCGCACGGCCACGCTCGCTTCCGGTCCGAAGCGGCTGCGCTCGATCAGGGCCTCGAGCGAGGCCTGCGCCTGCGGTAGCGGCGCCCCCCGCAGGTCGAGGACCGCCTGTGCATCGGCCGTACCGAGGCTGCCGCGCAGCTTGCCCGCATAGAAATCGTCGAAGAACGGCATGGACGCCCGCATCTGATGAAGAACGACCGGCGGACTACTCCGCCGGTCGCATGTCGTCGATCGAGTCTAGCCGAGCCCGCCGCTCAGCGCACCAGGATGTTGCGGAACTGCCAGGGATCGCTCGCGTCAAGATCCTCCGGGAAGAAGCCCGGCCGATCGGTCAGCGGCGTCCAGTCCGTATAGGTGCCGATCACCGGCCCCAGATACGGCATCTGCACCTCGAGGCAGCGCCGGTAATCCATTTCGTCGGCCTCGACGATCCCGGCTTTCGGGTTCTCAAGCGCCCAGACCATGCCCGCGAGCACCGCCGAGGTCACCTGCAGGCCGGTCGCGTTCTGGTAGGGCGCAAGCAGGCGCGCCTCGTCGATCGAGAGCTGCGACCCGTACCAATAGGCGTTGAGCCCATGCCCGTAGAGCAGCACGCCAAGCTCGTCGATGCCGTCCACGATCTCGGCCTCGCCGAGGATATGATGCTCCTCCTGCATGCGGCCCGCCTGTCCGAACATCTCGTGCAGCGAGAGGACGGCATCGTTGCAGGGGTGATAGGCATAATGGCAGGTCGGCCGGTAGACAGCCGCGCCGTCACCGCCGCGCACGGTGTAGTAATCAGCCACCGAGATCGACTCGTTATGCGTGACGAGGAAGCCGAACTGCGCCTGCGGCGTCGGCGTCCAGCTGCGCACGCGCGTATTTGCACCGGGCTGCATCAGATAGATCGCCGCCCCGCAGCCGCTCTCATGCGTGCGGGCATTGTCCGGCATCCAGCGCTCATGCGTGCCCCAGCCAAGTTCGGCCGGCTGCATGCCCTCCGACAGGAAGCCCTCGACCGACCATGTATTGACGAAGACGCCCATGGGCTTGGGGTGCTTCGCGCGCTGCGTGTCGCGCTCCGCGATGTGGATGCCCTTGACGCCGACGCGCTGCATCAGCGCAGCCCAGCCCGACCTGTCGGTCGGCTCGTCGAAGGTCAGTTTCATGTCGCGCGCCACATTGACGAGCGCCTGCTTGACGAACCACGACACCATGCCGGGATTGGCACCGCAACAGGACACGGCCGTTGTGCCGCCCGGATTGGCGCGCTTGGCGGCAAGCGTCTTTTCGCGCAGCGCATAGTTCGTGCGCGCGGCATTGTCGAGGCTGGCATCGAAATAGAAGCCGGCCCACGGCTCGTTCACCGTATCGATATAGAGCGCGCCGATCTCCCGGCACATCGTCATGATGTCGAGCGAGGACGTGTCGACCGACAGGTTGACGCAAAAGCCTTGCCCCCCGCCTTCCGTCAGAAGCGGTGCGAGCAGGTGCCGATAGTTCTCACGGGTGATGGCCTGGTGCACGAAGCGAATGCCACGCTCGTCGAGCAGCGCACGATCGCAATCATCCGGATCGATGACGGTGAAGCGGCTGCGGTCGAAGGCGAAGTGCCGCTCGATCAGGGGAAGCGTCCCCTTTCCGATCGAGCCGAAGCCGATCATCACGATCGGACCGGTGATGGTGCCGTGCACGGGCCAGTCAGTCATTCGTACCTCCGGTTCAGGCGGGCGTCCCCATAGAGCAGGATCGTGAAAAGAGAAAACCGCTTTTCTTGACCCTCTTGCCGCACAAGTCATGCGGCAGCGGCCACAAAAGCGAAAAGCCGGCGGGCGAGCGTGCGATGCACAATCCGCGCCGCCGGCAGCTCCGGGTCAGGCCGCGAGCTTGAGACCCTCGGCCGCGCCACTGGGCGTGACGAGACCGAACGCGCCCTCGAGCGCACCGGCCACGAGCTCGATCCCAAGGAACCGGGCCCGATCGACAGGTCCCGGCAGCTCGAGATCGCCCGTGAGGTCGGCACGAAAGCCGAAGCGCTGGTAATAGGGTGCATCCCCGACGAGGATGACGGCGCGATGACCGAGCGCCTGCGCCCGCCACAACGCATGGCGCATCAGGGCGCCTCCGACACCCTTGCCACACGCGCTCGCTGCAACCGCAAGCGGCCCGAGCAACAGCATGTCCTGGCCGCTCGCCGCCTGCACGTTCCACAGGCGCACAGTGCCCACGAGCCCGGCCCCATCGAGCGCGCTGAAGGCAAGGCCCTGCGCTGGCAGCCGACCTTCGCGCAGCCGCTCGCTGGTCTTCTCAAGGCGGCAGGCGCCAAAGGCGTCATCGAGCAGCCGCTCACGGGCCGCGATGTCGAACACAAGTTCCTGACGGATCGTGATCATCTCGACCTCCAGAACCAGCATGGCGAACCATGACCGGACGCAAGGGGGTGATACCACCCGTTGGGGCGGCGCCGATGGACCGTGTCGAGAGACACGGACAATGGGATGACAGGAAGCGAAGCCGGCGCCGCCGGCTTCGCGAGGCGATCGTCAGATCACGTAGGACTTCAGCGGCGGGAAGCCGTTGAAGGCGACGGCCGAGTAGGTCGTCGTATAGGCTCCCGTGCCCTCGATCAGCACCTTGTCGCCGATCGACAGCGAGACCGGCAGCAGGTAGGGCGTCTTCTCGTAGAGCACATCGGCGCTGTCGCAGGTCGGGCCGGCGAGAACGCAGGGCGTCTTCGCGTCGCCGTCGCGCGGCGTGCGGATCGGATAGCGGATCGCCTCGTCCATCGTCTCGGCGAGACCGCCGAACTTGCCGATGTCGAGATAGACCCAGCGCACCTCGTCCTCCGCCGACTTGCGCGACACGAGCACGACTTCCGCCTCGATGATGCCGGCATTGCCGACCATGCCGCGACCAGGCTCGATGATCGTCTCCGGCAGCCGGTTGCCGAAATGCTTCGACAGGCTGCGGAAGATCGAATTGCCATAGCGCTGCACGGCGGGGACCGCCTTGAGATATCTGGTCGGGAAGCCCCCGCCCAGATTCACCATCGACAGCGACATGCCACGCTCGGCACACTCGCGGAAGATCGCCGCAGCCGAAGCCAGCGCCGAATCCCACGCCTCCGTGTTGCCCTGCT
>JBIPLL010000233.1:0-5190 GCA_044368425.1 Beijerinckiaceae bacterium | reverse complement strand
GTTGTTCTGGCCCGTCACGTGAAGCGCCCAGACATGCAGGATCACGACGCCCGCGATCATGAAGGGCAGCAGGTAATGCAGCGAGAAGAACCGGTTCAGCGTCGGGTTGTCGACCGAGTAGCCGCCCCACAGGAACGTGACGATCGTATCGCCGACGACAGGGAAGGCCGAGAACAGGCTGGTGATAACGGTGGCGCCCCAGAAGCTCATCTGGCCCCACGGCAGCACGTAGCCCATGAAGGCCGTCGCCATCATCAGCAGGAAGATCACGACGCCCAGGATCCAGAGCAATTCGCGCGGATCCTTGTAGGAGCCGTAATAGAGGCCGCGGAACATGTGGATATAGACGGCGATGAAGAACATCGACGCGCCATTCGAGTGCAGGTAGCGGATCAGCCAGCCGTAATGCACGTCGCGCATGATGTGCTCGACCGACGAGAACGCCATCGTCGCGTGCGGCGTGTAGTGCATCGCCAGCACGATGCCCGTCACGATCTGCGACACAAGCATGATCGAGAGAATGCCGCCGAAGGTCCAGAAATAGTTCAGGTTGCGCGGCACCGGATACGAGACAAAGCTGTCATAGACCAGGCGCGGCAGCGGCAGGCGGGAATCGAACCACTTGGCCAGCCCGCTCTTGGGAACGTAAGTCGAATGTCCTTGCATCGTTTTCGCCTTCCGGTGGCGCTGAATTCAATGCGAACCCGACAGGGCTCAGCCGATCCGCAGCTTGGTGTCGTCGAGGAACGCGTAAGGGGGCAGCGGCAGGTTGGTGGGGGCAGGGCCCTTACGGATCCGGCCCGACGTATCGTAGTGCGAACCGTGGCAGGGGCAGAACCAGCCGTGATAGTCGCCGGCCTGTCCCAGCGGCACGCAGCCCAGATGCGTGCAGCTGCCATAGACGACGAGCCATTGCGACTTGCCTTCCTTCACGCGCTCGGCATCCGCCTGCGGGTCGGGGAGCTGGGCAAGCTGCACGTTGCGCGCTTCCTCGATCTCCTTGGCCGTGCGGTGACGCACGAAGATGAGCTTGCCGCGCCAGAAAAGGCTGATCGTCTGGCCTTCGGTCACGGGAGCAAGATCCACCTCGACGGGCGCGCCGGCTGCCACTGTCGCGGCGTCAGGCGCGAGCTGCGAGATGAAGGGCCATACCAGCCCGCCCACGCCTACCGCGCCCATGGCGCCGGTGGCGATGAAGAGGAAATCGCGCCGTGTCGGTTCGGCGGCACTGGTCTGGGCCATCAGGCATCCCCGCTTGATCGGATCGCCGGCCCGGCGGGCGGCGATCAACCTGCATTTTCTGCCGCTCAATGCACGCGCAACACGCCAAGCGCAATGCGACGGCGCGTCGCCATCGCATGGCGGCCGGCGGTCTTTTGCACCTCCAGTTTAGAATTGTCCATAGGTCCTATGGGGATGTCCTATGCCGATGTCGCCGGCGAAGCGGCCATTTCCGCACGCAAGCTTTGCTGGAGGTCGGCCGCAGCATCGTCCCTGGCGAGGAAGCCGCCCGACTGGCGCGCCCAGAGCCGCGCATAGAGCCCGCCCAGGGCAACCAGCTCCTCATGCGTGCCCTGCTCGACGATGCGCCCCGCATCCATGACGACGAGGCGGTCGAGCGCGGCGATCGTCGACAGGCGATGGGCGATCGCGATCACCGTCTTGCCGGCCATGAGGCGATCGAGTTCCTCCTGGATCGCGGCCTCGACCTCGGAGTCGAGGGCCGAGGTCGCCTCGTCCAGGACGAGGATGGGGGCGTCCTTGAGCAGCACACGCGCGATGGCGATGCGCTGGCGCTGGCCGCCCGACAGCTTGACGCCGCGCTCGCCGACGCGCGAATCGAGGCCGCGGCGACCGCGATGATCCTCGAGGCCGGAGATGAATTCGGCGGCGCGCGCGAGGTCCGCTGCCTCGCTGATCTCCTCGTCGGTCGCCTGCGGCCGGCCATAGGCGATGTTCTCGCGAATCGAGCGGTGCAGGAGCGAGGTGTCCTGCGTCACCATGGCGATGTTCTCGCGCAGCGAGGTCTGCGTCACCCCAGCGATGTCCTGTCCGTCGATCAGGATGCGACCGCCCTCGAGGTCGTGCAGGCGCAGCAGGAGGCTGACGAGCGTGGACTTGCCGGCGCCTGAGGGGCCGACGAGGCCGACCCGCTCGCCCGGCGCGATCTGGAGGTTGAGCCCCTCAAGCACGCCGCCGCCCTTGCCATAATGGAAGGTTGCGTTCTCGAAGCGCACCTCGCCGCGCGTCACGGCAAGCTGCCTTGCCTGCGGCGCATCGACGATCTGATGAGGCCGCGCGATCGTCTCCATGCTTTCCTGCACGACGCCGACATTGTCGAAGATGCCGCGCAGGACCTGCATGAACCAGCTCGACATGTCGCCGACGCGCAAGGTCAGGGCGAGGCCGGCCGCGATCTCGCCCGCGCTCATCCGCCCGGCTTGCCACAGCCAGAGCGCCAGCGCGCCGGTCACGAGGACGAGCAGCGTGTTCATCACCACGAGGATCGCCTTCACGTTGGTGAAGAGGCGCATGCTCGACAGGTAGGACGCGGTGTGGCGGATCATCGTGTCGCGCACGGCCGAGCGTTCGGCATCGGCACGGGCGAAGAGCTTCACGGTCAGGATGTTGGTGTAGCTGTCGACGATGCGGCCGATCAGGGCGGAGCGGTCTTCCGAGACGCGCAGCGAGCGTTTTTGCGCCTCCGGCACGAAATAGCGCATCAGCAGCACGTAGCCGATCATCCAGCCGAGCATCGGCAGTGCGAGCCAGGGACTGATGGTGGAGAAGGCGACCAGTGTTACCAGGGCATAGACAACAACGAAGACGACGATGTCGAGGGTCTCGACCGCCACGTCGCGCAAGGCGGGGCCGGCCTGCGTGATGCGGTTGGCGATGCGGCCGGCGAAGTCGCCCTGGAAATAGGACAGGGAATGGCCCAGCGTATAGACGTGCGTGCGCCAGCGGATCCGGTTGGTGAGCTGGGGCACCACCACCTGATTGATCACGCCTTCGTTGAAGATGTGGGCAAAGGGGCGCAGCACGAGCAGGATCACGGCGAGGCCGAGGAGCCAGTGCCCCTGCTCGCTGAAGATCGCGGAGGGGTCGGCTTTCGTGATGAGATCCACGAGGCGGCCCATCAGCAGGAGCAGCACCGCCTCGACCCCGGCCAGCAGAAGGGCCGACAGGAACACCACCACAAGCCAGCCGCGCACGCCGCGCACATAGTACCACCCGAAGGCGCGCAAGCCCTTTGGCGGGGTCTGCGTCTCGTCGAAGGGGGCAAAGACGTCGATGCGCGTTTCAAGCCAGTGGAGCAGGCGGGCGAACATGCGGTAATCCCGTGTGGTGGCGTGCTGGACCGATTATCTGCGGGAACCGGCTTGCGCATGGGCGTGGTGGCTTTAACGTGCCGGCGCGCCAGACCCGCAATCCCCCTCGGGGCAGTCTGTTCCCCATCTCCTCTTGCCCCCAATCCTGACCGGCGTCGATGCGCATTGCTCTCTACCAACCCGATATTCCGCAGAACACGGGCACGATCCTGCGACTGGCCGCATGCCTTGGCGTGGGCGCCGACCTGATCGAGCCTGCCGGGTTTCCCGTCAGCGACAAGGCCTTCCGGCGGGCCGGCATGGATTATCTGGAGCAGGTGGCGCTCACGCGCCATGCCTCTTTCGGGCATTTCGACGCATGGCGGCGGGAGCGCGGCGCACGGCTCGTGCTCGTGGAGACCGATGGCGTTCACCGCCACGAGACCTTTGCGTATCGCCCCGATGACATCCTGCTTCTCGGCCGCGAAAGCGCCGGCGTACCTGATGCCGTGCGCGCCACCTGCGAGACGAGCCTGCGCATTGCCCAGATGCCGGGCGTGCGCTCGCTCAATGTCGCGGTTGCGGCGGCGATCGTGCTGGCCGAGGGTCTGCGCCAGACATCCCGGCTGCCGGCCGAGCATCCGTCACACCGTTCCGCTTCGGAGACCCTGCCATGACAGCCCCGCAAACGGCCTCGCACGCCTTTCCCGATGATTTTCCGGCTTTCCAGACGCAGGCGACCGCCTGGTTCGCCACGCTTCGCGACCGGATCTGCGCGGCGTTCGAGGCCATCGAGGACGATCCGCAGGGGCCACTGGCGGCGGAGGCGCCGCGCGAGCCCGGCCGCTTCGTGCGCAAGCCCTGGCAGCGCACCGACCATAGCGGCGCGCCGGGCGGGGGCGGCACGATGGGCCTGATGCGGGGCCGCGTCTTCGAGAAGGTGGGTGTGCATATCTCGACCGTGTTCGGCGAATTCGCGCCGGAATTCAGGGGGCAGATCCCCGGTTCGGCGGATGATCCCCGCTTCTGGGCGTCGGGCATCTCGCTCATCGCCCATCCGTGGAACCCGAACGTGCCGACGGTGCACATGAATACGCGGCTCGTGGCCACCACGAAGCCGTGGTTCGGCGGCGGGGCGGACCTGACGCCGGTCCTCGACCGGCGCCGCACGCAGGACGATCCCGACACGCTCGCCTTTCACGAGGCGATGCGGGGCGCCTGCGCGGCCCATCCCTGCGCCGATTACGCCCGCTACAAGGCCTGGTGCGACGAGTATTTTCACCTCAAGCACCGCAACGAGCCGCGCGGGATCGGCGGTATCTTCTACGACTATCACTGGTCGGGCGATCCTGCGGCCGACCTGGCCTTCACCCGCAGCGTCGGGGAAGCCTTTCTCGACGTCTATCCGCGCATCGTGCGGGCCAATATCGGGCGGGACTGGACTGCGGCGGACCGCGAGGAGCAGCTCGTGCGGCGCGGGCGCTATGTCGAGTTCAACCTGCTCTATGACAGGGGCACCATCTTCGGCCTGCGCACGGGCGGAAATGTCGAATCGATCCTGTCGTCCATGCCGCCCATGGCACGCTGGCCGTAAAGGCCAGCTATGGCCAACCGCCGATCCGGGGCGGGGGTCGTCCTCGCCTCAATTGGCGAGCGGAATCTGCGGCGGCGGGAAACTGGGCATGGCCGGCAGCGACCAGTCTGTGTCGCGGCTGCTCTTGAGGCGCCGGTTGAAGAAGGCGCGTTCGCGGGCATCCTGCTCCAGCATCTCGATGCGGTCGAGTTCGCGGCCGAGCTTGATCGCGGTCAGTGCCGTCAGGAGCGGTGCGGCGTCGATCTCGCGGCGCAGCGGGCCTGCGGCCGGCCCGCGCCAGACGAT
>JBIPLL010000232.1:0-5207 GCA_044368425.1 Beijerinckiaceae bacterium | reverse complement strand
CAGGCGGGCGCAGGTCCGTTCGCCGATCACGGACGGGGCCTTTGGCAAGCCGTGGGTGTTTCGCCCCAAGGACGTCGCTTCCTGGTGGCTCAACCCGCATCTCGAGCGCGTCGGCGGCGTCGAGCAGGCCCAGCCGACGGCATGGCTGCCGGCATCGAAACCCGTCTGGCTGACCGAGTTCGGCATTCCGGCGGTCGACAAGGGGCCGAACGGCCCCAATGTCTTTCCAGACCCCAAATCCTCCGAGAACGCGGCCCCGCCGCTTTCGGCAGGCGCGCGCGACGATCTCGTGCAGGCGCGCGCCATCGAGGCGGTGCTGGAACGGCTGGAGGCTGGCTCCCCCGGTCACGATCCGGCCGTCAATCCCTCGTCGCCTTCCACCGGCGCGCGGATGATCCCGCCGGGGCACATCTTCCTCTGGGCCTGGGATGCTCGGCCCGTTCCCGCCTTTCCCGATCTGACGGGCGTCTGGTCCGACGCCACTAACTGGCGGTTGGGGCACTGGCTGAATGGCCGGATCGAGGGGCTTGGGCTCGACCGGCTGGTCGAGGCCGTGCTCGCCGATAACGGCCTGCCGGCCCCTGTCCAGCGCAATGTCGACGCCTGGATCGAGGGCTATGTCGTTGATCGGCCCATGTCGGTACGGGACATGCTTGAGCCGGTGCTGCGGCTTTATGGCGTCGATGCACGCGCTTCCGGCGAGAATCTGCGCCTGTCCGGGCGCAACGGGCGCGCGGCGCTGGAACTGTCTCCCTCCGAACTGGTCCCGGAGGAAGACGGCACGCTTGTGCGGCGGGAACGGCGGCAGGAAAGCGAGCTGCCGCGCGAACTGCGCCTGGGCTTCAGTGACGGGGAGGGTGACTACCGCCGGCTCGCCAGCCTGTCGCGCAGGCTGGAAGGTGCCACGAACCGGCAGGCTGCGCTCGATACGGCGCTGGTCCTGCGTGCCGGAGAGGCCCAGCGCATCGCGGACATGGCCTTGCAGGACCTGTGGGCCGCCCGCGACAGCGCTGCCTTCGCCCTGCCGCCGCAGCGGCTGGAACTTGAGGTCGGCGACGTCGTTCGCCTCCCGGGCGAGCCGGGCCGCTCGCTCTACCGGGTGGCACGGATTGTCGACGGTGAGACAAGGCGACTTGAGGCTCGGCGGGTCGAGCCCGCGATCTACCGGCAGACGGCGTCCGATCTGTCGCGACTGCCGCCTGTCCCGCCCGCTTTGGCCGGACGGGCCCATGTCGTCGAACTGCCCCTTCCGCTGACGCGCGGCGATCCGCCTGCGCTGACGGCACTCGCCGCCTTCGCCGATCCCTGGCCGGGCGCGCTGGTAGTCTGGGCAGGGCGCGATGGCGGCGGCTTCACGCCGCTTTCGATCCTCGACCGACCCGCAACCCTCGGCCTGACGCTGACGGTGTTGCAGCCCGGGCCGCTCTGGCGCTGGGACGATGCTGCGACGGTCGAGGTCGAGCTGCGTGGCAACGCACCGGCTTCCAGCACCGACCTGCAGGCGCTCGAAGGTGCGGCGTCCTTCGCCGTCCGTGGGACGGACGGCCTGTGGGAGGTTTTCACCGCCGCCACGGTCACCCTGACCGGGCCAGGTCGCTACCGGCTGTCGCGCCTGCTGCGCGGCCTTGGCGGCAGCGAGCAAGCCGCGGGGAGGGCTGTCGCCGCAGGGGCCACGATCGTGCTGCTCGATGAGGCGGTGATGCCGCTTCCCCTGTCGCTCGACGATGCCGGGCGTCCGGTCTCCCTGCGCGTGGCTCCGGCTGACCGCGACCACGCCGATCTCACCGCAGTCAGCCTCGACATCGTGCCCGGCCTTGAGGCGCTGCTGCCTCTGCCACCGGTCCATGTCCGTGCAAGGCGCGAGGCAGCCGGCGTGCGGGTGTCCTGGCTGCGCCGGGCACGCCGGAACGGCGATGCCTGGGAACCGCAGGAGATCCCGCTGGGCGAAAGCGCGGAACGCTACCGTCTCGACATCCTGTCGGGCGCACTCGTTCTGCGCACGATCGAGAGCGGCGAGCCGCAGGCGCTCTATGCCGCTGCCGACGAGATCGCCGATTTCGCAGCGCCCCAGACGAACCTGACCCTTCGCATCGCGCAGTCGAGCCCGGAGGCCGGCAACGGCCGCCCGCGCCTCGTCACCGTCCCGATCCTCTTAAACACGTCCACGGAGACCCCATGTCTGGCTCCTTTCCGCAGACCCGTCACCTCGCCCTTCCGATGATTGCGGCGGCGCAGGCGCAGAAACACGTCACCCACAACGAGGCGCTCGTGCTGCTGGACCGGCTCGTCCATCTGGCCGTGCTCGATACGGATCGCACCTCGCCGCCCCCTTCGCCGCAAAACGGGCAGGCTCACATCGTCGCGCCCGGTGCAACAGGCGGCTTTGCCGGTCAGGCCGGCCGGGTCGCCTGGTTCGATGATGGCGTGTGGCGTTTCCTGACGCCGCAACCGGGCTGGAGCGCCTGGGTCGTGTCGCGGCAGGTCCAGCTCATCCACGACGGCGGCGACTGGCGCGAGCCTGCGCTCGCCTCAAGCGCGACGCTGCAAATATCACGGCTGGGCATCGGAACCGCCCCCGACAATCTCAACCGGCTGGCCGTCCGCGCCAACGCGGCCCTGTGCAGCGCGCGGCCGGTTGCCGATGGCGGGACGGGCGACATGCGCGTGGTGCTGAGCAAGGAGGCTGCGGCCAATACGGCCTCGCATCTCTTCCAGACCGACTTCGGCGGGCGGGCCGAGTTCGGCCTGATGGGAGACGACGATTTCCGGATCAAGGTCGCCGATGGCGGCGGCATCTGGCGCGACGGATTGCGGATCGACCGTACGAGCGGCCGCCTTGCAGCGCCCGAAGGACTTGCGGGCGTGGCGTTTGGCGGCGATCTGCTGGTCAATGGAGATGGCTCCGTGAACCAGCGCGCCTTTCCCGGCGGAGCCCTCGCCAACGGCGCCTATGGCGTGGACCGCTGGCGCGCTCTCGCCGCCGCGACATCGCTTCAGGTTGCGACCGATGGAACCTTCACCCTGACAGGCACCATCGCGCAAACCCTCGAGCCGCAGGGCCTTGCTGGCCAGATGGTCACGCTGTCGGTTGAAAATCCGACCGGGCCGGTTGCGGTGACGCTGGCGGGCCTCACCGGCACTTTGCCTGCCGGCGCGGGGCGGCGCAGCCTGACCTTGACCCTTCCCGCCAACGCAACCGGTGCCATCGAACTGCGCCTGACGACCGCCGGAGCGACATCCTTTTCCCGGATCAAGCTCGAGCGCGGCGCTGTCGCCACCGGCTGGCTGCCGCCCCCGCCCGGCTTCGAACTGGCGAGATCGCGGCGCTACTTCGTCAAGACCATGGATCTGGCGGTCGCTCCGGCAGGCGGCGCCGGGCTTGCAGGTGCCTTGGCTGTGCGTCTGATCGATGCGGCGACAATCCCGCTGGCGGTCTGGCGTTTCCCTGTCGAGATGCGGGCCGTCCCGTCGATCACGCTGCTCAATCCGCGTGCGGGAGGCGCGGCGGGCCAGTGGACCACCGGAACCGTGGATCTCGGTGCCGCAACGGCCGTCGCCCCCGGTTCACAGGGCGTCACCATCACATCCGCTGCGGCGGGCGCCACCTCCGGCATTGCCTATCTGCATGCCACGGCCAGTGCAGAATACTAAAGCATCACATCGGTGTGATGGGCCAACCCGTTCAGGGCCGGTTCAGCGTAGCGGCATCATCTGGAAGAGCATGCGACACCTGATCATCCTCGCCAGTCTGTTTTCTCCGCAGCCCGTTGATGCGCGGCCGGTGGAGAAGACCGCCGTGGAGAAGGAAGTCTGCCTGTCTCGCGAGGAGCATCAGGCTCTTGTGGCCAGCAAGCAGGCCCTTCCTGCCGCGCAGGCGATCCGCACGGCGCGCAGTGTTCAGCCCAACAGCGATATCCTGCGTGCACGCCTGTGCCGGATCGGCGAACGTATGTATTATCGGGTCACGCTGTTGCGGCGCGACGGGAAGGTCGTGCCCGTCATGGTGGAGGCGGCATCGGGTCGCCTGATCGTGGACAAATAGGCGCCCGCGCGGCGTCTTCGGGGCGGATCGCACGTGCGCTTGCTGGTTGTCGAGGACGACAGGGATCTCAATCGGCAGGTCGTTCGAGCGCTCGAACAGGCTGGCTACGCCGTCGACAGCGCCTTTGACGGCGAGGAGGCGGCCTATCTGGGCGAGACCGAGCCCTATGATGCCGTCGTGCTCGATATCGGCTTGCCACGGCAGGACGGCGCGGCCGTGCTCCAGTCCTGGCGCAATGCGAAGCGGACAATGCCGGTCATCATGCTGACGGCGCGAGACCGCTGGAGCGACAAGGTCGCCGCCTTCGACGCCGGTGCAGACGATTATCTGACCAAGCCGTTCCACATGGAGGAACTGCTTGCCCGCGTGCGTGCTCTGCTGCGTCGCGCGGCGGGCCACGCCAGCAGCAATCTCGTCTGCGGGCCGGTAACGCTCGACACACGCGCGGGCCGGGTCGTCGTCGCCGGCAACGCGGTGAAGCTGACCTCGCACGAATATCGCCTGCTCGCCTACATGATGCACCATCCCGGTCGCATCATTTCCCGAAGCGAGCTGACCGAGCACATGTACGAGCAGGATTTCGATCGGGATTCCAATACGATCGAGGTTTTCGTCGGGCGCCTTCGCCGCAAACTCGGGGTTGAGATCATCGAAACCGTACGCGGCCTCGGCTACCGGCTCAGCGCCGATGACGGTCCGGCGTGACGCCTGGCCTCTTCCCGAAATCGACCCTTGCCGCGCGCCTTGTCGTGGCAGCTGCGGTCCTGAGCGCCGTCATCCTGCTTGCGGCGGGCATCGTCCTGTCGACCATCTACCGGGCCACGACCGAGCGGGCATTCGACGAGCGCCTCCATATCTATCTCAAGTCGCTCGCTGCCAATCTGGCGGCACCGCTTGATCCCGACCGTGAGTCGATAGGCAGCCTTGGCGAGCCCCGTTTCGAACTGCCCTTGTCCGGTTGGTACTGGCAGGTCCGTGCGCTCGATGGGACGGGCGAGCCATTGCGGCAATCCCGCTCGCTGGTCGGCATGGAGCTTGTCAGTCTCGCGGAAGCCGGCCTGCCAGCCGAGGCGGGTGAGTTGCGGGAGGGCTATATCAGCGGGCCCGAGGAGCGCCGCCTTCGGGTCGTCGAGCGCCTGATCGATCTTGTCGAAGACGGACGCTT